>NZ_JBEXGU010000066.1:0-45197 GCF_040607515.1 Streptosporangium sp. NPDC005286
CGGCGGGCTGAGCTCTCACCGCCGCATCCTCAGGCGGTACGCAGGCTGCCGACGTCGTACAGCAGCACGTCGTTACCTGCGGCCACCGCCAGGACGGACCCGTTGGCGCTGAAGGTCACGGTGTGGACCTGGCCGGTCTCCAGGGGTTGCCGGAGCCGCCGCCGGGTGGCGACGTCCCACAGCAGGACGCCGTCCTTGTCGGTCCCGGCGGCGAGAACGGTCCCGTCGGGGCTGCACGCCATGCTGTTGATCGTCGAACCGGCCCCCTTGAACGTCGTTCCCTTCGGTTTGCGGGATGTCACGTCCCAGACCCGCACCACCTTGTCGTACCCCGCGCTCGCCAGGGTCTCGCCGTCGAGGAACACGACGGCGTTGACATCGTCCTTGTGCCCGGTCAACGGTCTGCCGACCGCTCTGGATCCGGAGGTGCGCCACAGCCGTACGGTGTCGTCCCACCCGGCGGTGGCCAGCAGGCGCCCGTCGGGGCTGAACGCCGCATTCCTGACCAGTTCGGTGTGACGTATGGAGGCGCCCGACTGCTTGCGGTCGGAGGTCCGCCAGAGCCGGACCCACTCGTACCCGCTGCCGGTGACGAACTGTTCGCCGTCCGGGCTGAACTCCACGAAGACGGAGCCGATCACGGACTTCGACACGCGACGCCTGGACTCGACGTCCCACACGTGCGTCTCGGTGTCGGTCACCCCGCCGACACTGATCAGGGTCCGGCCGTCCGGGCTCAGCGCCACGCCCTCGACGTAGAACCTGCGGTCGTCGAGTTTCGCGATCATCTTCCCGGTGGGGACCTCCCACAGGCGGACCTTGCCGTCCCAGCACCCGGCGGCCACCAGGCGGCCGTCGGCGGAGACCGCGAGGCCCTGCACCGTGTTGCCGTTCTCGAGCACCAGCGGCCCGTCCGGGCCGGGCGGGATCAGCCCGGACGGGCTCGGGGAGGCCGCCGGCCCGTCCGTGGGCGAGGTCGCCGGGGTGGCCGAGGACGACGGCGGGATGGTCGCGGCCTTCGGGCTCGCCCCGGGCGAAGACGTGGCCGAACCGGCCGCCTCCCTCAGGTAGCGGGGAACCAGCACCGCGGCCCCCGCCGCCGCGCAGGTGGCCAGCGCGGCTCCTCCGCCGATCAGGAAGCTTCGGCGGGGTAGCCCCCGGGAGGGGGACGCCGCCGGCCCGCCGGAGGGGCCGGTGGGGAGTGTCATCCGGGGCGGGCCGTCGGCCGGCGGTGTCGGGGGAGGGGCGGTGGGAAGCGGTGCCGTGCCGGATCGCTCCCGGGTGAGCGGCAGGTCCGGAGAGGATGCCGGGTCCGGCGGAGACGGCTGCGCCATCCGCCCCATGGCCGTCGTCAGCAGGTCACCGGTGGGGACCGCCGCCCCGTTACCGGTGATGAGACCAAGCAGGACCTCCTCGGCCGTGGGGCGGTGCTCGGCTGCCTTGGCCAGGCACCGGCCGGAGATCTGCCGCAGGCCGTCCGGCAGGCCGGTGAGGTCGCACTCCTGGTGGAGGATCCGGTACACCAGGGCCGCGAGGGCGACATCATGGCCGAACGGGGTCCTGCCCGTCCCGGCGAACAGGATGGTGCCGGCCCAGCTGAACATGTCGGAGGGCGGGCCCACCGAATCCCCGGAGAGCTGCTCGGGCGACATGTACGGCGGGGTGCCGATCAGGCTGACGGACGTGGTGGCCAGGTCCGTGCTGCGTGCGATGCCGAAGTCGACCACCCGTGGCCCGTCCGGGCCGAGCAGCACGTTGGCGGGTTTGAAATCGCGGTGGACGATTCCCGCGTGGTGGATCGCCGCCAGCGCGGTGGCCGTACCGATCGCGAGCCGTGCCAGGTCACGCGGGTCGAGTGGCCCGCGTGAGCCGATCCGCTGCTCCAGCGACTCCCCTTCGATGAACTCGCTCACCACGTACGGCTGATCGTCGGCCGTACCGACGTCCAGGATGCGTGCCGTGCAGAAGTGGGGCACCTGGCGGGCCGCCTCCACCTCGCGGAGGAACCGCTTGTGGGTCTTCGGGTCACCGGCGACGTGGCCGTGCAGGACCTTGACGGCGACCCGCGTCCCCGAAGGGGACTCCCCGAGGTACACGGATCCCTGGCCGCCCTTCCCCAGGCAGCCGAGCAGCCGGTACTTCCCCAGCCGGGTCGGTTCGCCCGGACGCAACGGGCGCGGTTCCGACACGTGTGCCTCCCGGCGTCTCGCGACCTTGAGGTCGACGCGGCACGGCGGGGCGGATGGCGGCCGTGTCCGCGGGGCTGCCCGACTCGGGCATGCCCCAGGATAGGCGCTTTCGGCGTGGGTTCCGTCCCGCTGTCTCCCCGGCCCGGGATCACGGCCGGCGGTCAGGGCGCCGGAACCCGTCCCGCCGATCAGCGCGTCGATCCCGCGGTCGCCTGCGGTCGCGGTACGGAGTGTCGTCCCCGGAGCCGCGGTAGAGGCGGTCGGCGCCGTCGTCGCCGTGCACGACATCGTTGCCCTCGCCGCCGCAGACGACGTCGTCACCGCCGAGGGCGTGGATGGGGGAGCGCCGACCGTGCCGGTCCACTGGTCGTCGATGCGTAGCCGGTCGGCGTTGTTCACCACGAAGATGCCGTTGTGCGGGTAGATCGTGTTGTCGGCGACCAGCCACACGCACTGCCAGGTGTTGGGCACCCAGATGCCCGCGGGGCGGGGGCGCGTCGTCGGGCTCCCCGCACCGCGGCACGGTCACGCCGTCCCGGGGGCGTTCCGCGGGTCTCCGCCGCGGCAGGCGGAAAGATCCGTGGAACACACCCGGGGGCCGGTCAGGGGCGGTGCCTGGTGGCCCAGCGATACTGCTGGAAGACCTCCTTGCCGGTCACGGACCGGTCGAGGAACATCAGGCTGTCGAGCCGGCAGTCGCACGGGTTCTGCTCCCGGGTGTTCTGCGGGAAACTACCGCCGATCTTGATGCCCCTGGGGTCCGTCTCCGAGGTGAGGTCCGGCTCCGGCGGCCCCGAGACGCCCCACGGATCGTCCGAGAGCGTGTAGAACCCGTCGAGCGGCCGCCCGTTCTTGTACAGCGCCATGGTGCCCTCGTCGAAGTCGAACGTCGCGGCGAGGAACACCCACTCGTTGAGCGGTAGCACGCTCTGCCAGGCCTCGCTCGCGGCGAACGTCTGGGACCTGCCGCCGTCCACGCGCCTGCCGAGCGCGACCACCCGCAACTCTCCCGACACGTTGATCACTTCGAGCAGGGCTCGGACGTCGTGCCCCTGGGAGGTGCCGGTGAGGACGCCCGCCAGCCCGACCGCGTTGTACTGGTCGTCCGGGGCAGGCGTGTTGGAGTTGAGGCCCGGGTTCGAGCCGGTCATCTTGAACCACCCCATGATCGTGGTCCCCTTCGCGCCGTTGAAGGCGTTCAGGGTGGGCACCCCGGTCTCCGAGTAGACGCCGGCCTTCCAGTCGTCGTTGCCGACGAGGGCAGGGTTGACCTGCCGCGTCTGCAACGAGGACCGGCTCCCCCGATGGGCGCCGTCCGGCACGCGCATCGAGGCGCCGCCGTTGACGAGGTCGATGTCCGTTCCCGAACGGCCCTGGTCCCGCTCCCGCGCGGCGTTCCCGGGAGTGGGGTGCTCGAAGTCGTAGTAGGCGACCAGGTTCCGCTTCAGGCCGGGGAACACGTCCGGCCGGGACTGCTGCGAAGCCGCCGTGCCGGCGGGGGCGGTCTGCGCGCCGGCCCGGGCCTGGGCGGCCGGGACCGTCGTGAGCGACCCGCACAGCACCGCGGCTGCGAGGGCTGTCGAGAGCACACGTGGCCGGCGGTGTTCCCGCGCCGCGGCGTCATGGCTGATGTACGGGTGGCGTTTTCTCAATGTCTTCTCCCTGGTGCGGCGCCGGATCCTGCGGCCGCCGCCGAGGCGGGGAACCCGCCCCGCCGGCGGCCGTGGTCACGCGCGTACGATCAGTCGTCCACCCGGGTGCCGGTGACCTTGAGGCCGCGGAGCCGGCCGATGTTGTCGAACGACCCGAAGCCCACCCTGCCGGAGGTGAACGTGGTGTCGACGGCGGTCATCAGCGGAGACTTCGCGCCGTCGACGTACACGGCGATCTCCCCCGAGTCGGCGCAGTGCTTCACCCGGATCCGGTGCCACTGCGTGTCGGTGACGGCGGGCCTGGCGCCTCTGGAGCGCACCTCGTCCCACTGATCCTCGATCCGCACCCGGTCGGCGTTGTTCACGGCGAAGATCCCGTTGTGCGGGTAGATCGTGTTATCCGTCGACAGGTGGGCGTAGTAGAACTGGGTGTCGCTCTGGTAGCCGAACACGACGATCACATCGCGATTGGTGATCTCGACAGGGGTGTCCAGCCTGACCTCGCCGTCGAACCGGACCGAGCCGAACTTCGGCCCCGCCGAGAGCACCGCGTACTCGAAGGGACGGCGAGGGCCGGGGCGAGACTGGCCGGCCTCGGCCAGGACGATCTCCTTCCCGGGGAACCGCCACTTCGCCGGGGTGACGGGGGCCCAGTCCGCAGCCCGGGTCACGTTGGTCACCCGGGTGCGGCCGGTGTCGCAGCCGGCGAACCACCGCGTGCCGGTTACCTTCCAGATCTTGCCGTTGGCCTTGGACAGGATGTAGAGCTCGCCGGCGGCGTCGCGGCCGAACCGGAAGTCGATCCGGGCGTCGCCCGCCAGGTCCCGCATCGAGACCCGCTTGCCCGTCCGGTCGTAGACCATGAGCTCGTGGATCGGGGCCCGCTCGGCGCCGATGCGCATCTCACGCTCGTCGGTGTAGAAGATGCGGCCGGTGACGATGTCCCCGAAGAGATACTTGCCGCGCAGTTCGGGCACCTTGTGGCCGCGGTAGACGAAGCCGCCCGAGATCCCGCGCCCGACGTCGGCGGTGCAGTTCCAGCCCGGCGGCGGGTTGTGGTCGTAGGCGGCCACCGGGTAGGTGTAGCCGTATTTCTCGTCGTCGGCGGGCAGCGGGCGGAGGCGCTCGCAGGGGTTCGAGGTGGCCTTGTCGAACACGAACGACCCCTCGCGCTCGCTCCATCCGAAGTTGGCGCCCGCGCGGACCTCGTAGACCGCCTCCACGCTCTTCTCGCCGATGTGCCCGAGGAACATGCGGTGCCGTCCCGCCGGGTCCCAGCTGAAGCGGTGCGGGTCGCGCATCCCGTAGGCGTAGATCTCGCCGAGCGCGCCCGGCCTGCCGACGAACGGGTTGTCGGCAGGGATCCCGTATTTGCCGTTGGCGCTGTTCCCGGCCCGCGGGTCGATCCGGAAGATCTTCCCGTGTGGCAGTGCCAGGTTCTGGGGCTCGTCGTTGCGGACGCCCGTGCCGCCGTCGCCCACCGCGACGTAGAGCAGCCCGTAGTCCCTGTCGCCCCGCTTGGCGGTCGGGTTGAAGTCGATCTGCTGGATGCCGTGGATCTGGCCCGCGAACCCGAGCCGGAGGATCTCCCGGCGGCTCCCCTGGAAGGTGCCCGCCGACGGGTCGTCCGCCGTCCACTCGGTCACGATGCCGTGGTACAGGGTGCCCGGCTGGGGCGTCAGGTCCGGGGTCTTCGCGGTGGCCGAGGCCAGCTCGGTGTGGACCGTGTAGAACGTGCCGTTCTTCCGGAACTCGGGGTGGAAGGTTACGAAGCCGAATCCCTGGCCGAGGCCGCGGCCGGAGAAGAACTCGGGGGCGAATGTGGCGCCGACGTCGAGGTAGACGTGTGGCGCGCCGTTTTCCAGCAGGTACATCTTGCCATTTAGGTCAGGCACAAACTTGCGTCCGGACCCATCCGGAATTTCACCGACGTGGTTGATCCGGGCCCAGCGGACCATCCGTGGATCGGTCGGCGCCGGGGTCGGCTCCGACTTGGGGAACGAGGCGAACTCTTCGACGGTCAGCCCCAGCCCGGATGTGATCGGCTCCTCCGGGATCGGATCGGTGATCGGTTCATCGAGTCGCGCGGCCGCCGGTCGGGTGGACGAAGCGGCTGCTTGTGGCACTTGGGGAAGGCCTACGAGGACGGCGACGATTGTCAGCAGGAACCATTTGGACTTCCGCATCCCGCCTACCTAACAGTCGAGGGGAGGCGCTTGGAAAGCGCTTCCCTGAAAGTAGGAGACGATTACGGTTGCGTCAATGACATGTTTCTTCGAGGCTGAAATCGCCCTCGCGGCCGGGCCGGTACGCCGGTGCGGGTTCAGCGGGTGAGGCGGGCCGCCCCGGACCTGGCGGGGGCCGGGCCAGTGGAGGCGCGGACGACCAGCTCGTGGCCGGTGCGCCGGCGCCGGGGGCGGGCGGCGGGAGGCTTGAGGACGAGTTCGAGCGCCTGCCGGCCCATGCCGATCATCGGCAGACGGACTGTGGTCAGGCCCGGGTAGACGTCGGCGGCCACCGGGATGTCGTCGAAGCCCGCGACCGAGACCTCGCCGGGGATCAGGCGGCCGTCGTGCAGCAGCCAGGACAGCGCGCCGACGGCCATCGGGTCGTTGAGCGCGATGACCGCGGTCAGCTCCGGGTGCCCGCGCATCAGTTGCGCGGTCGAAGACGCGCCGCCCTCGCGGGTGAAGTCGCCGTGTACGACGGGGATCGCCTCCCAGCTCAGGCCGTGCGTCTCGGCGGCGCTCCGCAGGCCGGCGAGCCGGTCCTCCACGGTGGTGAGGTTGGCCGGGCCACCGACCACGCCGATGTCGCGGTGGCCGAGGTCCAGCAGGTGGCGCATGACGGTCTCCGCGCCGTTGCGGTTGTCCGGCAGCACCGCGTCGACCGGCAGGTGGTGGCGGCCTATCACCGCCACGCGGCCTCCCGCCGAGCTGAAGGACGCGAGCTCGGCGGCGGTACCGACCTCGGTGCTCGCCTCGACGTATCCCGATCCGGCCAGGACGATCGAGGTGACCCGGTGGGCCCGCAGCGTGCGGATGCGCGCCAGCTCGGCGCTCGGGTCGCGCTCGGTCTGGCTGATCATGGCCATGTAGCCGCGGCTCTCGGTCTCGCGCAGCACGCCCCGGGCTATCTCGGCGAAGTAGGGGTCGCCGACGTCGTGGACGATCAGCCCGATCATGGAGGCCTGCCCGCCGGCGAGGGCTCGGGCGTGGCTGTTGGGGACGTAGCCGACCTGGGCCGCCACGGCCTGGACGTGTGCCGCGAGCGCGGAGCTGACTCCGCTGCTCCCGGTCATCGCGCGGGAGGCCGTCGCCAGCGAGACCCCTGCGGCTCGTGCGACGTCCACCAGACGCGGAATGGCTGTGCGCTCTTCCATTCGCGAGATTACCCCCTTGTCACGTCGCTGTAATGCGTGCCATGGTAACCGAAAGCGCTTACGAAAGCGCTTACGAAGGCGAAACCGACCCACGCTCTGGAGGGTTCGACATGGTAAGGGCTCCCCTCGCCCTCAGAAGCCTTGCCTTGGTAGCGATGTGCACTCTAGGCCTTTCCGCCTGCGGCGGCATCGGCGATGAGCCGACCGCCGAGAGCGGTGGCACCGGTCCGGTCAAGGTCGGCATCTCCCTGCCGCTGACCGGCGATTTCTCCGAACCGGGCAAGGGTGTGCGGGAGGGGTACGAGGTCTGGGCCGACCAGGTCAACGCGGCAGGCGGCCTCCTCGGCCGGAAGGTCGAGCTGATCTTCCGGGACGACGCCTCCGACCCCAACCGTGTCGTCTCCGACTACGAGTCGCTCATCACCCAGGACAAGGTCAACCTGGTGTTCGGCCCGTTCTCGACCCGCCTGGTGATCCCCGCCGCAGAGGTCGCCGAGTCCTACAACATGCTGTTCGTCGAGCCCGCGGGCGCCGCCAAGGAGGTCTTCGAGCAGGGGTTCAAGAACCTGTTCTACGCCGCCCCGGCCATCGCCGGCGACCACTACAACTACCTGGCCGAATACATCCTGGCGCTCCCGGCGGACAAGCGGCCCAAGACCGCGGCGTACGCCTCCCTGGACGACCCGTTCGCCCAGGGCACCGCCTACGGCCTGCGCGACAAGCTCGCCGCGGCCGGCATCAAGACCGTGGCCGACGAGGTCTACCCGCCGGAGACCACCGACTTCGCCCCCATCGCCGCCCGGATCGCCAACGCCAAGCCGGACATCGTGGTCGGCGGCACCCAGTTCGAGGACTCCGTCGGCCTGGTCCGCGCCCTGCAGGAACTCGGCGCCCAGCCCAAGCTCGCGGCCTTCTCCACCGGCCCCACCCTGCAGGAGTTCCCCGAGGCGGTCGGCGGCGCGGTCGAGGGCATCCTGTCGCCCGTGGGCTGGTCGCTCACCTCCGGCTTCCCCGGCAACGACGCCTTCGTCAAGCGCTACAAGGAGATGTTCAAGGGCGAGGCCAACGAGGACGCGGCCAACGGCTACACCGTCGGCCAGATCGTGGAGGCCGCCGTCAAGGCGGTCGGCTGCGTCGACCCGACCGAGGAGTGCCAGACGAAGCTCGCGGACCACATCCGCGAGGGCACGTTCGACACCATCGTCGGCCCGCTCTCCTTCGACGACAAGGGCCGCCCCGAGGCCGCGCACATGATCCAGCAGTACGTGGACGGCAAGGTCCAGATCGTGCTGCCCGAGGGCTCCAAGGCGCAGACCACCAAGCTGGTCTTCCCCAAGAAGGACTGGTGACCTGATGCCGTCAGGCTCCCTCCTGCTGCAGGGACTCGCCCTGGGCGTGCTGACCGGCGGCCTGTACGCCCTGCTCTCCTCGGGCCTGTCACTGTACTTCGGCGTCATGCGCGTGGTGATGGTCGCCCACCCGGCGTTCCTCATCGTCGCCGCCTACCTCACTTACACGCTCAACGTCCGCCTCGGGCTCGACCCGCTGCTCACCATCCCGCTCACCGTCCCGCTGTTCTTCGCGGCGGGCGTGGCGATCCAGCGGCTGCTGATCTCCAGGCTCGCCTCCGACACGATGGCGATGATGTCGGTGCTGCTCACCTTCGGCATGGCTCTGATCATCGAGGGCGTGCTCGGCACCGTCTACACCGGCTCCTACCGGTCGATCAGCATGGACTACGCCACCAAGTCGCTGTCGCTCGGTGCGGTCCGCCTGCCGTACGACCGCATCATCGCCTTCGGCGTCGCCGCGCTCACCCTCGGCCTGCTCTTCGTGGTGCTGCGGATGACCCGCTTCGGGCAGTCCCTGCGCGCGACCATCCAGCACCCGCAGGCCGCCCGGCTGGTGGGCATCAAGACCGACAGGGTCACCGGATACGGCTTCGGGGTGGGCCTGGCCACCGCGGCGGCCGGCGGCGCTGTGCTCGCCCTGATAACCCCGTTCTTCCCGGCCGCGCACTGGGCCTGGATCGGCAAGCTGATGGCGATCATCGTCGTCGGTGGCCTGGGCAGCGTGCAGGGGGCCGCCGCCGCCGCGCTCATGCTCGGCGTCATCGAGAGCCTGGTGCTGGTCACCGTCGACGCGACCTGGGCCACGATGATGTTCTACGTCTTCCTCTTCCTGACCCTCGTCGTGCGTCCCCAGGGATTCTTCGGAGGCCGCCTTGCGCAACGGTTCTAAGACGAAGGCCGGGCTCGTCGCGCTCGGGGCGCTCCTCGCCCTGGCCTACCCGTGGCTGGTGCCCAACACCTATCTCCTCTACGCGGGCGTGCTCACCGTGATGTACGCGGTGATGGCCACCTCGTGGAACCTGCTTGGCGGGTTCACCGGATACGTCTCCCTCGGCCACTCGGCGTTCTTCGGGCTCGGTGCGTACGGCACCGGCCTGCTGATCACCCGGGCCGAGTGGAACTGGATCCTCGCGCTGCTCGCCTCGGCCGTCGCGGTCGCGCTCTTCGCCGTGCTGGTCGGTATCGCCGCGGTCCGGGTGCGCGGGGCCTCCTTCGTGATCGTCTCCATCGCCCTGGTCTCCATGATGAACCTGCTGGTCCAGGGCTGGCGGTCGCTGACCGGCGGCTCCACCGGCCTGCGGGTGCCCACGCCGTTCCGCGAGCTCAACCGCGGCGAGGCGCACCTGGTGTTCTTCTACCTCTTCCTGGCCCTGCTCGTGCTGGCCCTGCTGACCTGGTGGTTCGTCGATCGCTCCCGGTTCGGCAGCGGCCTGCGGGCCATCCGCGAGGACGAGGACAAGGCCGAGTCGCTCGGCGTGCCGACGGTCGCGTTCAAGGTCGCCGCCTACGCGCTGTCGGCGCTGTTCGTGGCCCTGGCCGGCGGCCTGTACGCCGTCTGGTTCCGCAGCCTCGACCCGATCTTCGTCTTCTCCATCCTGATCGGCTCCTACATGGTGCTGATGAGCCTGCTCGGTGGGGTCCGCTATCTGTTCGGCCCGCTGCTCGGCGCGCTCATCGTGGCCCCGGCCGGGGAGTACTTCCTGGTCGCGCTCGGCGAGTCGCAGATCCACCTGACCGCGACCGGCCTGGTGCTGGTGCTCGTGGTCCTGTTCATGCCCGAGGGGATCATCCCGGCCGCCGCGAAGCTGCTGCGCCGGAGACGGCCCCCGGAGGCGTCGATCCGCGAGGAGACCGCCGCACAGCGGGCGGAGTTGCAGGAGGCGGCCCGATGAGCACGTCGCTGCGCACCGAGGGCCTGACCAAGGCGTTCGGCGGCGTGACCGCGGTGAACGGCGCGACGGTCGAGCTGGTGCACGGCAAGATCAACGGATTGATCGGGCCGAACGGTTCCGGCAAGACGACCTTCTTCAACCTGGTCACCGGGATGATCCGGCCCGACTCCGGGCGGACCCTCTACGGGGACAGGGAGATCACCCGCTACTCGCCGCACCGCATCGCGCACGCCGGGCTGGGCCGCACCTTCCAGCTCTGCCGGGTCTTCCCCCGGATGACCGTGCTGGAGAACATGCTGGTGGCGGTGCGCCGCACCCGGCTGCGCGAGCTGCTGGCCGGCAGCCACGACCGGGGAGAGGTCGAGCGGGCCCGCCACTGGCTGCGCCGGGTCGGTATCGACCACCTGGAGCACGCCGAGGCGCGCAACCTCTCCTACGGGCAGCAGAAGCTGCTGGAGCTCGCGGCCGTCTTCATGGGCGACCCCGAGCTGGTGCTGCTCGACGAGCCCGCCGGAGGGGTCAACCCGGCGCTGATCGAGCGGATCGTCACTCTCGTCCGCGAGCTCAACCGGGAGGGACGGACGTTCCTCGTCGTCGAGCACAACATGGACATGGTCATGGGGATGTGCGACCACGTGATCGTCTTCGACCGCGGCGCCCCCATCGCCGCGGGCCCGCCGGCGGTCGTGCAGAACGACCCCCGAGTGCTGGAGGCCTACCTCGGTGTCTGACGTGTCTGAAATGCCGGCTCCGCCGGGGACCGTTCTCGAACTGCGCGACGTCCAGGCCGGGTACGGCAGGGCGGCGCTGGTGCTGCGCGGGCTGTCGGTCACGGTCCACACGGGTGAGGTGGTCTGCCTGGTCGGGCCGAACGGCGCGGGCAAGTCGACGGTGCTCAAGGTGGCCAGCGGGCTACTCGTCCCGCGCTCGGGCTCGGTGCTGCTCGGCGGCCGGGACGTCACCGGCGCCTCGCCGCAGGACCTCCTGGGCAAGGGGATGGCCCACGTGCTCCAGGGGCACAGCGTGTTCCGCGAGATGACGGTCGAGGAGAACGTGCGCCTGGGCGGCTACACCGTCCGGGACAAGGCCTGGATCAAGCGGCGCATCGAGGCGGTCAAGGAGATCTTCCCGGTGGTCGGCGAGCGCTGGACGAGCATCGCCGGCCTGCTCTCCGGCGGCCAGCAGAAGCAGGTGGAGTTCGCCCGCGCGCTCATGCTGGAGCCCAAGGTGATTCTGCTGGACGAGCCGTCCATGGGCCTGGACCCCAAGACGACCTCGACCGTCTTCGAGCAGATCGACCTGATGCGCCAGACCGGGGTCGCCGTCCTGCTGGTCGAGCAGAACGCCCGCCGCGCCCTGGAGATGGCCGACATCGGCTGCGTGCTGGACCTGGGTCGGGTGCACATCTCGGGACCGGCCAGGGAACTGGTCGAGGACCCCCGCCTGGGAGCCCTCTACCTCGGCGGCAGCGCCGCCAGGAAGGCGCAGGCCCCGGACGGGCCGCCCGACCGCGCGGGCACGGCGCCCGCCGCGGCGGAGGGCGCGGCAGGGAGATCCGGCGGCGCGGGCTCCGGAGCCGGCGGTACAGGCGAGGCATCCGCCGGAGCGTCGGGCGCAACCGGGAGGCCGGAAGGGACGCCGGTCGAGGCCGACAGCACTCCGGCGTGACGTCGTCCTCCCGGCCGGCGTCCTCCCCGGGCCGGGCCGGCCGCCGCTGGACCGGGGCGGCCGGGGCGTGGCTCGGGCTGGGTGCCGCACCGGCGACGCTCACCATGGGGGCGGCGATGGCCGACCGCCACGGCGGGGCGGTGCCGATCGTCGCCGTCCTGCTCGGCGCTGCGCTCATGGCCGCGCTCCTGTACGGCCAGGGCATGCTGGGCCTGGGCTCGTCCCGCGCCGAGGGCGGCACGCTGACGGATGTCGCGCCCACCTACCTCTCCCCGGCCGCCCGCACCGCGGTGGGCGTCCTGCTCACCCTGGCCATGATCGGCTGGAACGGTTTCAACGTGGGGCTGGGCGGCGCCTCGCTCGGCACCGTGACCTCCCTGCCGGGACCGGTGGGCGCGGTGCTGCTGGCCGCCGCCGTCCTGGCCGCCTCCTACGCCTCCGGCCGGCTGGGCAACCGGATCGCGGTCGTCACCACGCTGGCGGCGCTCGCGCTGGTCGCCGTGTGCGTGGTCAGGCTGAGCCCGCCCGTGCTGCCGGTCACCGCCGACGTCCGCGGCATCCTGCCGGACGTGGCGGTCCTGGTCGGGTACGTCGCCGTTTTCGCGCTGCGGGCACCGGACTTCAGCCACGGCCTCGCCGGGCGGCGGGACCTGCTGGTGTGCGTGGCACTGCTGGTGGTCCCCGCGTCGCTGGCGACCCTGGCCGGCGCCGGGGTGTGGCTGCGCACCGGCTCGCCCGACGTGGTCGCGACGCTGGCGGGCACCGGTGACATCGCGGCGTTCGGCAACCTCTTCGTCACCGCGGCGGTCTTCGCCCCCAGCCTGACCACCACCTACTCCGGCGCTCTGGCGATCAGGTCGGTCAGGCCCGGCCTCTCCAGGACCGCGGCCATGCTGACCGTCGCCGTCCCCGGCACGCTGCTGGCCGTCCTCCGGTTCGACCTCTATCTCCTGCCCTGGCTCTCGGCGCTGGCCGCCGCCCTGCCCCCGCTCGTCGTCCCGATGGCCGCCGAGGCCTGGCACCGCCGCCGGGGCGGCACACCCCGCATGATCCCCGTCTGGACGTGGGGCCCGGCCGGTGTCACGGCCACCGCCCTGGCCCTCCTCGGCGTCCCCGCCGCCTCCGTCGCCGGCCTCGCCCTGGCTCTCGCCGCCACTGCGCTCAATGCCTTCGGGCGCAGGCCCGCGGCGTTTTCCTGACACGGTGCGCGTCCCGGTCGGAACGCCCGTCAAAGATGCCGTACTCAAGCCTCGTTGAGGTCAGCCTCGGCGTAGGTGGAGGCCTGGGTTCAGCGGCGGGGGGCGCGGCGTGGTTTGGCGGGGGTGGTGTCGGGGGCCAGTTCGGTGACGAGCTGGCAGGTGTCGTGCACCGGGTCCAGGGTGTTGGCCTGGATGGCCAGCTTCCTCAGCAACTCGCGGAAGACGGAGCGGTCCGCCGGGTCCAGCGGTGCCAGGACGTGCTCCTCGGCGTGTTCGAGCCGGGTCTGGGTGTCGGCCCAGGTCGCCCTGCCCCGCTCGGTGGCGACGATGCGCTTGTTGCGCCGGTCGGCGGGGTCCGGCCGGCGCTCGACCAGGCCGGCCTGCTCCAGGTCGTCGAGCAGGTAGGTCATGACCGTCTTGTCGACGCCGAGGCGCTGCGCCAGCGCTCCCTGACCGCCGGGGAGCTCCTGGGCGGCCGCGGTGAGCACCTGGTAGCCCCTGGGCCCGCCGGGCAGGTGGCTGACCAGCGCGTTCGCCGTCCTGACGTAGGCGCGGAAGACCACCCCGAGGGTCCAGCCCAGGTCGCTGTCCAGGGCGTCCGAGGTCTCCATGCCGGGACGTTGGGTTGCGGGCATGTCGCCAGATTATCAGTACTAAAGGTGAAAAAGACCTTCTGTTTGACAATCTATCTGTTTTAAATACGATCTGTCGTGCCATGGTGCCGCACATCCGACATGACGTTCCAAGGAGAGACATGGCCGACTACGGGCACGAGCTGCTGTTCGGAACCTTCCTGACCCCGGTCGCCGAGCAGGCTCAGCGGGTCGTCGCGCTCGCCCAGCTCACCGAGCAGGTCGGCCTGGATCTGGTGACCGTGCAGGACCATCCGTACCAGGCGTGGTTCCTCGACACCTGGACGCTGCTGTCGGTCATCGCGGCGAGCACCTCGACGGTGCGGGTGTCGCCGAACGTGGCGAACCTGCCGCTGCGCCCGCCGGCGGTGCTGGCCCGCAGCGTCGCGACCCTGGACATCCTCAGCGGCGGCCGGGTCGAGCTCGGGCTCGGGGCGGGTGCCTTCTGGGACGCCATCGCCGCCGTCGGCGGCCCCCGGCTGAACGCGGCGCAGGGGGTCGACGCCCTCAAGGAGGGCATCGAGGTCATCCGGGCCGTCTGGGCGACCGGCGGCGGATCCGTACGGGTCGACGGTAGGTATCACCGCGTCTGGGGAGCCCACCCCGGCCCGGCGCCCGCCCACGACGTCGGCATCTGGCTGGGGGCCTACAAGAGGCGGATGCTCGACCTGACCGGGCGGCTCGCGGACGGCTGGCTGCCCAGCAGCGCCTACGCCGCCCTGGACGCGCTCCCGGCGATGAACGCCGCCATCGACGAGGCCGCGGTCGATGCGGGACGCTCACCCGGTGACGTCCGGCGCCTGTACAACATCTCCGGCGCCTTCACCGGCTCGGGACGCGACTTCCTCCAGGGACCGGCGCAGGTCTGGGCCGAGCAACTCGCCGAGCTCACCCTCACCCAGGGGATGAGCGCCTACATCCTGGCGAGCGACGACCCCGACGACATCCGGCGCTTCGCCGCCGAGGTCGTTCCCGGCGTCCGTGAACTCGTCGAGGCCGAGCGCGGCGGTTCGGGGCCGTCCGCCGCCGACCGGTCCGGGGCCGCCGACACCGAGGTACGCGGTACGTCGGCGGCCGTCGTCCCGCCCGCCCAGGTCAGGGGCGCGGTTCCCGCCCTGGGAGTCACGCCCACCCCGGACGACGGCGTCCGGCTCGCCGACGTCCAGGTCTGGGACGAGAGCACCCGTCCGACAGGTCCTGATCCCGACCCGGATCGCACCTACACCACCCGGCAGCGGGCGGCCGGACAGCACCTCGTCGACATCCACGACCACCTTCGCAAGGAGCTCACCGAGATTCGCGGGCTCGTCGACCAGGTCACCACCGGTGCCATGGATCCCGGTGCCGCACGCTCGCACATCAACACGATGACGATGCGCCAGAACAACTGGACGGTCGGTACGTACTGCGAGTCCTACTGCCGCGTCGTCACGACCCACCACACCCTGGAGGACCAGAGCCTCTTCCCGCACCTGCGCCGTTCGGACCCCAGGCTCACGCCCGTCGTCGACCGCCTCGAGCAGGAGCACCACGCCATCCACGAGGTCCTCGAAGGCGTCGACCGGGCGCTGGTCGCCTTCGTCGGCCGACCGGACGGTCACAAGGAACTGCGGGCGGCCATGGACCTGCTCACCGACACGCTCCTGTCCCACCTGTCGTACGAGGAGAGGGAACTGGTCGAGCCGCTCGCCAGGCTCGGCCTGCACTGAACGCCACGCGCGGGTTCGGGGTAGGGCTCTCCCGGCGACCGGCGACCGGCGACCGGCGACCGGCGACCGGCGACCGGCGGTGAAGCGGGAAGCCTGACCCGTGAGAGGCGGGCCAGGGTGTCTCAGGACACCCCGGCGACCAGGCGCTTGCGGAAGACCCAGTACGACCACGCCTGGTAGCCGAGCACGAACGGCAGCGCGATCAGGCCGATCCAGGTGAGCATGCCCAGCGTGTACGGGCCGGAGGCGGCCTCGGCGACGGTGAGGCCGGGGAGCGGGGCGGGCCACAGGGCGCCGAACAGGGCGCCGCCGCCCAGCGCGATGGACGAGGCGGTGGCGGCGAACGCCCAGCCGTCCCGGCCGCGCCAGGTCAGCGCGATCCCCGCGGCCAGGGCCGCCATCGAGGCGAGCGCGCCCGCCCAGAGCCACGGGGCCGCCGACCAGCCGGCGGCCACCGCGTCCGTGGCGGGGATGTTCGGCAGTGCCACCACCGCGGCGGGCAGCGCCACCGCGGCGGCGATCATCGCGGCACGCCGGGCACGGGAGCGCACCGGTCCCGAGGTCTTGAGCGCGACGAACACCGCACCGTGCAGCACGCACAGCGAGAGGGAGAGCACCCCGCCGACCAGCGCGGCCGCCGCGCTGTTCCGCAGCAGGTCGGCGAAGACGGCGCCCCACAGGAACGCGGGGAGCGCGCTGCCGACCAGCACGCCCAGGTCGCACCAGGCGCGGTCGGAGGCGTGCTGGACCTTGCCGCGCCACTCCAGGCCGATGCCGCGCACGATCAGTCCGACGAGGATCAGCGTGATCGGCAGGTAGAACTCGCTGAGCAGCCCGGCGTACCAGGCGGGGAAGGCGGCGAACATGGCGCCGACCGCGGTGATCAGCCAGACCTCGTTGCCGTCCCAGACCGGGCCGATCGTGCCCAGGACCTGCTTGCGCTCGGCCTCGTTCCTGGCCAGCGCCGGTGCCAGCATGCCCACGCCGAAGTCGAAACCCTCCAGCACGAAGTAGCCGATCCACAGGAACGCGATGAGTACGAACCAGAAGGTGGTGAGTTCCATGATGGTCGCCTTCAGTACATCAGGGTCGGCTGGAGCCGGACGTCCGCGGTCTGGTCGTCGCGCGAGGGCGGGGTGAGGGGCACGGCGGGCACGGCGGGTTCGGGGCCTGCCTTGACGTGGCGGATGATCAGTACGGCCTCGGCCACCGCGAACACGCCGTAGACCAGGGTGAAGACCGCAAGTGAGATGGCCACCTCGGTGAGGCTCACGCCGGGCGACACGCTCGCCGCGGTGAGCAGCTCACCCTGGACGGTCCACGGCTGGCGGCCGATCTCGGAGAGCAGCCAGCCCGAGATCATCGCGATGGTCGGCAGCGGCAGCGCCAGCAGGGCGGCCCTGGCGAACCAGGCCGGGATCTCCTGCTGCGGGTGCTTGCCGCCGCGGCGCCTTCGGGTCAGCCAGAGGCCGAGAATCGACAGGCCCACCGTGGCCATCCCGAAGACGATCATCACGCGGAAGGACCAGAAGACCACCGGCAGGTTGGGCAGGTAGTCGGCCGGGCCGAACTGCTCGGTGAACCGGGCCTGTATGTCCGCCGTGCCCTGGACGACCGCGTTCGGGTCGTTGGTGGACAGGAAGCTGAGCAGTTTGGGGATCTCCACCCCCGGCACCGGGGAGAACGCCGCGCCGGCCGTGTCGTGGGTGAGCCCCTCGGCGGCGGCCAGCTTCATCGGCTGCTGCTCGTACAGCAGCTTGGCGGACATGTCCCCGCTGACCGCGACCACCGCGCCGGCGATCGCCGTCATGGCCAGCGCGGCCCGGATCGGGGTCCGCCAGATGCTCGGGGTGTTCCGCCGCGCCGTGGCGGCGCGCCGCTCCTTCAGGACCTGGTAGCCGCAGATCGCCAGCACGAAACCGCCCCCGACCACGAAGGCCGCCCCCACCACGTGGGGCACCTGCGCGAGGGCGGCGGAGTTGGTGAGCACCGCCCACAGGTCGGTCATCCGGGCCTTGCCGTCGATTACCTCGTAGCCGACAGGGTGCTTCATCCAGGCGTTGGCGGCGAGGATGAAGTAGGCGGACACGGTGGAGCCGATGACCGCGATCCAGATGGTGGCCAGGTGAACGCGTTTGGGGAGCTTGTCCCAGCCGAAGATCCACAGACCGATGAAGGTCGACTCCAGGAAGAACGCGAGCAGTGCCTCCAGCGCCAGCGGGGCGCCGAAGACGTCACCGACGAAGATCGAGTACTCGCTCCAGTTCATGCCGAACTGGAACTCCTGCACGATGCCGGTCACCACGCCCATCGCGAAGTTGATCAGGAAGATCTTCCCGAAGAACTTCGTCAGCCGGAGGTAGTGCTCCTTGCCCGTGCGGTGCCAGGCGGTCTGCAGGCCGGCCACGAAGACGCCGAGGCCGATGGTCAGGGGTACGAACAGAAAGTGGTACACGGTGGTCACCCCGAACTGCCACCGGGCCAGGTCTAGTGCGTCCATCTCCCCTTCGCGTTCCCCTCGCGGGCCTTTTGCTCTACAGCTCGTAGTTCTATCCTTAGTAGTACTACAAGCTGTAGAGCAACAGGAGGGTGGGGCGCCGCGAGCTGGTGCGATCTTTGTCACATGGTCCGGTGCGAGACCGCACTTCTCGGCCGGACCGAGACCGTCCTTCGGCTCGCGGCGCCGGCTCTCCTCCTGCCGCGGGGAATGTCTCCACGCATGTCCCGTCACATGGACGCATCCCCGCCGCCCGCCATCCCCCCGGAGGCGTGACTCCATGATGGGGCGGGAGGCACCCCCGGGGCGTCCACCTCCGGAGTGATTTCGAGGTACGCCGCGCGGGCGACACCGCGAGCCTCCCGCGCCGGATTCAGGGCCCTCAGCACCGTGTCCGGTGACTCCCGGTCGCCGGTGACGGCCGCGGCGGGACGGTGACCGGAAATCCGGTCGAGGTTCCCGGTCGGTGCTAGCGGGTCGCCGCCTTCGAGGTCGCCGCCTTCAGGTACGCGTCGAGGTTGCCGAGCTCGAACCCCCGGCGCCTGATCTTGGCGACGAGGATCTCGAAGTCACGGGCGAGGTTCGGACGGAAGTGCAGCAGCAGCACATCGCCGGGGCGGAGCTTCTTGTCGGGCACCTGGTAGGCGATCTTCCCGCCTGGCTGCACGGTCGCGGTCCAGAGCAGGAGCGCGTCGATGCCGCAGGCCTTGGCGGCCCTGCGGGTCAGAGTGTTGTGGTTGCCGAACGGAGGGCGGAACAGGGTGGGCGCGGTGCCGGTGTGCCTGCGGATCAGTGTGGAGGTGCCGCAGATCTCGGCCTTCTGCCCCTCGTAGCCGAGCGCGGGCAGGTTCGGGTGGGTCAGCGTGTGGTTCTCGATCGTCGCCCCCGCGTCGCGCAGGTCGCGTACGTACCTCCACTTGCCCGCGCCCAGGAACCTGCCGCCCTGGGCGGTCGGATCTGTCGCGCCCCTGGCCTCCACGGCGTCGCGGGTGACGAAGGCCGCCACGGGGATCCGCTGGTCACGGACCTGTGCCACGAAGCCGGGATCCTGCTCCCAGCCGTCGTCGATGGTCAGGAAGACGACCTTCCGCCTGGTGGGGATGGAACTGATCACCGGAGGCAGGCCGTCAGCGGGACGGGGGATCACGCCCACCTCGCCCGGTCCGGGCATCGCACCCGGCGGCCCTGCCGGGGTCTTCGCGGCCCGGCCGTCCCCGCCGGCGGGGGCCTTCCCCGCACCGGAGGAGGCACCCGGCGCGGCGGCGGCGCCCTCGCCGGCCCCGCCGTCCAGGCCGGTGGCGCACCCGGCGCTCACCACCAGGGCCGTCGCCATCGCCGCCGCTCTTATCGTCCAGTACGTCCCCGATGCCATGGGCGACCATCCTGCCAGCAGCCGGGAGTCTGTTCGATCATGCCGCGCGAGGGCGATTCAAATGGCTATGTTGTTGTAATTCCTTGATCGCAGCATTTGGCGGGGTAGGGTCAGCACTACCACGAGTAGGGGTGGGAGCGGGGGTTTGCGAGCGCGGCGAGCACGCAATCCTGGGAAAGTCATCATGCTCGGTTGACGTAGATATATGGCGTCGCCGGTTGACGTAATCATTCGAGTGATCCGGCCCATCTGAGGAGAACCGTGACCAACTCCACCGCGATCGACGACGCGGATCCCCCCGCCCCCCTTGAAAGCGTGGAACGGGGTAGTGATTTCGCCCGCCTGTCGCGCCGGATCGTCCAGGCGGGGCTGCTGGACCGGCGCCCCGGTTACTACGCCGTACGGCTCGGCCTGGTGGCGGCCTCCTTCGTCGGCGGCTGGGCCGTCTTCTTCGCCGTCGGCGACTCGTGGTACCAGCTGCTGGTCGCCGCCTTCCTCGCGGTGGTGTTCGCGCAGATCGGGCTGGTCGCCCACGACCTGGCCCACCGCCAGGTCTTCCGCTCCCGCCGCTCCAGCGAGCTCGCCGGGCTGGTGGCCGGAAACCTCGCCATCGGCATGAGCTACGGCTGGTGGATGGACAAGCACACCCGCCACCACGCCAACCCCAACCACGAGGACCACGACCCCGACGTCGCCCCCGACTTCCTGATCTGGTCGCACGAGCAGGCCGCCGAGAGCAGGGGGTTGCCCAGGCTCCTGGGCCGCCGGCAGGCGTTCCTGTTCTTCCCGCTGCTCACGCTCGAGGGGTTCAACCTGCACGTGTCCAGCGTCCGGGCCCTGATGCGCCCGACGACCAGGAACCGGGCCGCGGAGGCGTCGCTGCTGGCCGTGCACGCCGTCCTGTACCTGGGCGCGCTGTTCACCGTGCTGTCGCCGGGCAAGGCCGTGGTCTTCCTGCTGCTGCACCAGGCGATCTTCGGCGTCTACCTGGGCTGCACCTTCGCGCCCAACCACAAGGGAATGCCGATGCTCAGGGGCGAGGAGAAGCTCGACTTCCTCCGGCGCCAGGTGCTGACCTCGCGCAACGTGCGCGGCGGCAGGGTCCTCGACACCGTGCTCGGCGGGCTCAACTACCAGATCGAGCACCACCTCTTCCCCAGCATGCCGATGCCCAACCTGCGCCGCGCCCAGCCGATCGTCCGGGCCTACTGCGAGGAGCTGGGTGTCGACTACCTGGAGTCCGGGATCGTCAGCTCGTACGCACAGGCGCTGCGCCACCTGCACGACGTGGGCGCGTCCCTGCGAGCCGGAAGCCCCGCGCCCGGCTGACCCCGGCAGGTCTCGTGCGTCAGAGCGGCAGCACTGACAACGAAGGGTCGCGCCGGCGGGCAGATGTTGCTGTTATCCGCCCGCCCCGAAATTGCCTAGGGTGCTGATGTGAAGCTCGCAGGCAGTGCCGTGCTCGGCATCGACAGAGATCGTGTGTGGTCAGCGCTCCAGAACCCGGCCGTGCTCGTACGCACGATTCCGGGGTGCGAGCGCCTTGAGGAGACGGGCCCGGACACCTACCGGATGACCGTCACCGCGGGAGTGGCCTCCATCAAGGGCGTCTACCAGGGCGAGGTCGCCCTGTCGGAGCCCGAGGCTCCGGAACGGTTCGTGCTCAGGGCTCGCGGCCAGGGCGCCCCCGGCACCGTGGACGCCACGGTGCAGGTCCGTCTCAGCGAGGTCGAGGGCGGCACCCGGATCGACTACGACGCCGAGGCCGTGATCGGCGGCATGATCGGTGGCGTCGGCCAGCGCATGCTCGGCTCCGTCGCGAGGAAGACCGCGGGTGACTTCTTCTCCGCGGTGGAGAGCCACCTCGTCTCCGGCGTCTCCGTCGAGGCCCCCGTCGCCACGGTACCCGCGGAGGCCGCCGCACCCACCGCACCCGCCGCGCCGGGAGTGACGGTCGAAGCCGGCCCCGCGCATGTCTTCGAGCGCCCGGCGAAACAGCCCAGAGCCGGAGTCCCGGCCTGGTCGCTCCTCGCCGCGTTCGGCATGGGCGCGGGCGTCGCGCTCGGCAGCGCGGTGATCGGCTGGCTGCTCGGCCGTACCGGCAGGAAGCGGTGACGTCGCTCACAAAAGGAGAGGGGTAAGCGCTTCCGCGGGCGGCGGTGCCGAGGGGTGTCAATGGCCCTGCCAGCAGGAACGTTCGAGGAGTCGATCATGCCTCGATGAAGGATCTACGGTGTCCGGGTCAGCGGTCCGCGCGTTTGACCAGGCAAACTTACGCCTTTTAGGATCCTGGCGTACGTCTGCCACGACGGGTCACGGGGGAACATGGAGCCGCTGCTGATCCTGCATGCCGTGGCGGCGATGCTCGCTCCGGCGCTGGTGCGCCGCTTCGGCAGGGCCGCGTTCCTCATGCTCGCCGTGCCACCGGCCTGCGGGTTCGGCTACACGATCTGGATCGCCCTGACCGGCATCCCCGTCGAGTCTCACCACGACTGGGCGCCCGGCCTCGGCCTGGGGCTGTCCTTCCGCGCCGACGCGCTGGCCCTGCTCATGATGGCCCTGGTCACGGGCGTGGGCGCGCTGGTCGTGCTGTACTGCTCGCGTTACTTCTCCGCGGGCGCCGAGGGGCTGGGCCGGTTCGCCGGGGTGCTCGTCGCCTTCGCCGGGGCGATGCTCGGGCTGGTGGTCGCGGACGACCTGCTGCTGCTGTACGTGTTCTGGGAGCTGACCACGGTCTTCTCCTACCTGATGATCGGCCACGACCCCGCCAGCAGGACCAGCCGCCGCGCCGCGATGCAGGCGCTGATCGTCACCACGTCCGGTGGCCTGGCGATGCTGGGCGGCATGGTCATGCTCGGCGAGGCGGCGGGAACGTACCGCATCTCGCGGATCGTGCAGAGCCCGCCGTCCGGCGGCCTGGTGGCGGTGGCGGTGGTGCTGATCCTGGTCGGCGCGCTGTCGAAGTCGGCGGTCTTCCCGTTCAGCATGTGGCTGCCCGCCGCGATGGCCGCGCCGACCCCGGTCTCGGCCTACCTGCACGCCGCGGCGATGGTGAAGGCGGGAATCTACCTGCTCGCCCGCCTGGGCCCGGCTTTCGGGGAACTCGCCGCCTGGCGGTGGACCGCCGTACCCCTGGGCCTGCTCACCATGCTGCTCTGCGCCTGGCGGGCGCTGCGCGAGCACGACCTCAAGAAGCTGCTCGCCTACGGCACGGTGAGCCAGCTGGGTTTCCTGACGGTGCTGTTCGGCGCGGGCACCCGCGACACCGCGATCGCCGGGGTCGGGATGCTGCTCGCGCACGCGCTGTTCAAAGCCTCCCTCTTCCTGGTCGTCGGCATCATCGACCACGCCACGGGCACCCGCGACCTGCGAGAGCTGAGCGGCCTGCGGCGCTCGGCGCCGTGGCTGGCCGCGGTCGCCACCGGAGCCGCCGCCTCGATGGCGGGCATCCCGATGTTCCTGGGGTTCGCCGGTAAGGAGGCCGCCTTCGAGTCGCTGCTGACCGGACGGGGCATCGACACGGTGGTGCTCGCCGGAGTCGTCCTCGGGTCGGCGCTCACCGCCGGCTACAGCGCGCGTTTCCTGTGGGGCGCCTTCGCCGCCAAGCCCGGTGTCGAGCCGGTGTCCGTGCACCCCTTCGGCGCCGCGCTGTTCCTGCCGCCCGCGCTGCTCTCCGTGCTCGGCCTCGCCGTCGCCCCGTTCGCCGCACGGTACGGCGAGGCGATGCGGAGCTACACCGACACCTTCCCCGGGCCCGGCCACGGCACCCACCTCGCGCTGTGGAGCGGCGCCCCGGTGCCGCTGCTGCTCTCGGCCGTCGCGCTGGCGGGTGGAGCGCTCCTCTTCCTGGCCAGGAAACCGCTGGCGCGGATCGGGGAGGGCCTGCACGTGATCGACTCCGGCCGGGCCTACTGGGGCCTGGTCCGCGGGCTGGAACGTTTCTCCCTGCAGCTGACCGGCGTCGTCCAGCGCGGCTCGCTGCCCGACTACCTCATGATCGCATTCGTCTCGGTGGCGGCGGTGGGGGTCTTCTCGCTGGCGTACGGCCCCGGACCCGACCTCCGGCTGGACGTGGTGGCCTGGGACCGCATCGAGCAGCCCGTCATCGGCGTGCTCATCATCGCCGCGACGGCCATCGCGCTCAGGGTGCGCTCCCACATCGTGCTCGTGCTGGTGGCCGGCCTGACCGGGTACGGCACGGCGCTGCTCTTCCTCGTCCACGGCGCGCCCGACCTGGCGCTGACCCAGTTCCTCGTCGAGACGCTGAGCCTGGTCGTGTTCGTGCTGGTGCTGCGGAGGCTTCCCCTCGGGCCGAGGGAGGAGCGGGGGCGGCTGTCGTTCGGCGCGCGGCTCACCCTCGGCATCGTGAGCGGTGTCGTGGTGGCGGGGGCCGGCATGTTCGCGATGAACGCGCGGCAGGCGACACCGATCGGCACGCTGATGGCCGAAGCGGCGAAGGAGGCCGGGGCCGCCAACATCGTCAGCGCGCTCCTGGTCGACATCAGGGCCTGGGACACCATGGGGGAGAGCTCCGTGCTCGTCGTGCTCACCCTCGGCATGACCGGCCTGATCTTCCTGCGCAGCCGCTCGTACGCGCCGCAACCCCCGCCGGAGAGAACCGGGGAGGAGCCCCGGACGTACTGGCTGGCGACCACCCTGCCGCCGGGGCAGCGGACGGTGGTCCTCGAGTTCGTGGCCCGGGTGACCTTCCACACCGTGATGCTGGTCTCGGTCTTCCTGCTGTTCACCGGGCACAGCGGGGTGGGCGGCGGGTTCGCCGGAGGCATCGTGGCCGGCCTCGCCCTGGTCCTGCGCTACCTCGCCGGAGGCAGGTACGAGCTGGCCGCCGCCGCACCGGTCGCCCCCGGAGTGATGATCGGGCTGGGGCTCCTGCTGTCCACGCTCACCGCGCTGGTGGGGCTGCTGGGCGGCGCCGGAGTGCTGGACATGCTCTCCGCCGACCTGTACGTCCCGCTGGTCGGCAAGCTGCACCTGTCGACGGTGCTCCTGTTCGACCTCGGGGTCTACATCACGGTGATCGGCATGGTGCGGGACATCCTGCGCAGCCTGGGCGCCGAGCTGGATCGGCAGATCGACGAGGGGGAGGGCCGGTGACCGCGCCCGTGCTGCCGCTCCTGGTGGTCGCCGTGCTCGTGGCCGCGGGGGTCACGCTGCTGCTGGAGAGGAGCCTGGTCCGGCTGCTGGCCGGCGTCATCCTGCTCAGCAACGGGGTGAACCTGCTGATCCTCACCGTGGGCGGGCCGCCGGGAGAACCGCCGATCCTGGGCGCCTCCGACCCGGAGCGGATGGCCGACCCGCTGCCGCAGGCCATGGTGCTCACCTCCATCGTCATCACGCTGGGCGTCACCGCCTTCCTGCTTGCCATGATCCATCGATCCTGGCAGCTCACCGGTGCCGACGAGGTGCAGGACGACACCGAGGACCGCCGGGTGCGGCTGCGCGCCAGGCAAGGCGAGCTGAGCCAGGCCGTGCTCGACCGGCAGGCGGCGTACCAGCGACTGGTCCGCGAGCAGCGCGCCGAGCTGGCCCGGCTGGAGGAGGAACACCACGAGTGGGAGCGCAGGGAGGCCGAGGAACTGGAGCAGCGGATCCTGGACGTCAACGTGGACCTGGGCCACTGGTTGCAGGAGCACAAGAACGACGGCCTGTCCGCCGAGCGGCTCGCCGAGCGTTTCGCCGAGGCCCAGCAGGCGGAGGACGTCTCCAAGGAGGGCCAGGAGAGGCGCCTCCGTGAGGTGCGCGCCGAGTTCGACCGCAGGCAGCGGGAGCAGGCGGCGCGTGAGCGTGAGATCCGCAAGAGGCTCCGCGCCCGCCAGCGCGATGCCCGCAGGCAGATGCGCGCCGCGATCCGGGAGGACCGGGCACGACAGGCCAGGGCGGAAGATCCCGAGCTGGAGGGGGAGGACTGATGGAGGCGCTGATCCCGGTGCCCGTGGTGCTGCCGCTGCTGGCCGTCGGTCTCAAGCTGGCCATCGGCCAGAGGCTGCGCAGGTTGCAGGCGCTCATCAGCGTGGGCACGCTCACGGTGGTGTTGCTCGTGTCGCTGGTCCTGCTGTTCGCGGCGGATCAGCAGGGGCCGCTGGTGGCCCGGGCCGGGGGCTGGGGCGCGCAGATCGGCATCGCGCTCGTCGCCGACCGGCTCTCCACGCTGATGCTGGCGGTCTCCTCCGCGGTGACGCTCTGCGTGATGATCTACTCGCTCTCCCAGTCCTGGGCCGACCAGGAGTACAAGGCCTCACTGTCGATCTTCCACCCGGCTTACTTGATCATGGTCGCCGGAGTGTCGGACGCCTTCCTCTCCGGGGACCTGTTCAACCTCTTCGTCGGGTTCGAGATGCTGCTCGGCGGCTCGTACGTGCTGCTGACCTTCGGCGGGACCGAGTCCCGCATCCGGGCGGGCGCCACCTACACGGTGATAGGACTGGCCTCGTCACTGCTGTTCCTGGTCGCGATCGCGGTGGCCTACGGCGCCACGGGCACCGTGTCGCTGGCGCAGCTGGCCGAGCGCTTCTCGGTGCTGCCCCAGCATGTCAGGCTGCTGGTCGAGTTGACGCTCCTGCTGGTCTTCGTGGTCAAGGCCGCGATCTTCCCGATGTCGGCGTGGCTGCCCGACTCGTATCCGACCGCGCCCGCCCCCGCGACGGCGCTCTTCGCCGGGCTGCTCACCAAGGTCGGCGTCTACTCGATCATCCGGCTGGAGGCACTGCTGTT
Organism: Streptosporangium sp. NPDC005286; assembly: GCF_040607515.1. Taxonomy (NCBI): domain Bacteria; kingdom Bacillati; phylum Actinomycetota; class Actinomycetes; order Streptosporangiales; family Streptosporangiaceae; genus Streptosporangium; species Streptosporangium sp. NPDC005286. The sequence goes on from NZ_JBEXGU010000066.1 coordinate 26,277, forward strand.
CCCCGGCGGTCCGGTGGGCGACATACTGATGTGGGCGGCGCTGCTGACCATGCTCGTCGGGGTGCTCGGGGCGGTGGCGCAGACCGACATAAAACGGATGCTCTCCTTCACCCTGGTCAGCCATATCGGCTACATGGTGTTCGGAGTCGCCCTGTTCAGCGTCCAGGGCATGGCGGGTGCCATCTTCTACGTGGCCCACCACATCACCGTGCAGACGAGCCTGTTCCTGGTGACCGGCATGATCGAGCGCCGCACCGGCACCACCTCCCTGGACGGTCTCGGCGGTCTGGCGAAACTGACACCCGTGATCGCGGTGCTCTTCTTCGTGCCCGCGATGAACCTGGCGGGCATCCCGCCGATGTCAGGCTTCCTGGGCAAACTCGGGTTGATCCAGGCGGGAGTGGCGGACGGCGGTCCGATGGCCCTGACCCTGGTCGCCGGAGGGCTGGTGACCAGCCTGCTCACCCTGTACGCGGTGGCCACGACCTGGAACAAGGCGTTCTGGCGGGTGCCGCCCGCGGGAATGGTCACCGAGGGGGGAACCGTGCTGGAGACCCAGGAGGACACCCAGGAGGACGGGGACGGAGCGGACCCGAAGCCCGCCGCCGGGGCCGCCGACGAGGCGATCGTCACCTCCGTCACCATGCCGAAGCTCATGTTCGCCTCCACGGCCGCCCTGGTGGCGCTGGCCCTGTCCTTCACCGTGCTGGCCGGCCCGCTGTCCGCCCTGTCGGAGCGGGCCGCGGAGGAACTGCTGGCCCGCGAACCGTACATCTCCGCGGTGCTCGGCGGTGAGCGGTGAGCGAGCCCCGCCCGACGTTCATGGTGCTGCGGCTGCTGGGCAGGCCCGTGCCGCTGCCGCAGGTGCTCTGGCTGACGCTGATCTGGCTGCTGCTCTGGGGAGACCTGAGCGTGGGCAACGTGCTCGGCGGCCTGCTGGCCGGGCTGGTCCTCGTGTGGCTGCTGCCCCTGCCGATCCAGGACACCGGCATCCGGCTCCACCCTGTCAAGATCCTGCTGTTCCTCATCCGCTTCTTACGGGACATGGTGATCTCCAGCTTCCGGGTGGCCTTCTGGGCGCTGAGACTGGGCAAACCGCCGCCGGTCCAGTTCGTCGAGGTGAGACTGCGCGCCTCGTCGGAGCCGATGGCGGTGCTGGTGACGGTGGCGCTGTCGGCGCTGCCGGGCAGCCTGGTGCTGGAGGCGAACGTCCGGGAGAGAACGCTCCTGCTCCACGTGCTCGGCGTGCCCGGTGACCCGTCGACGGTCAGCCAGGTCACCCAGGATGACGTGACCCGGTTGGAGAACCGCATCGTGGCCGCCTTCGGCACTCGCGCGGATCAGGAGGAGGTGCGATGACGACGGTTTACCTGATCGCTCTGGGACTGCTCGCCGCCGCGGCGGCGATGACGCTCTACCGCCTGGTGCGCGGTCCGACGATGCTGGACCGCGCCGTCGCGCTGGACGTGCTCACCGCCGTCGTCATCTGCGCGATCGGGGCGGGGGCGGCGACCTACCGGGAGTACTCGATGCTGCCCGTGCTGCTGGTGCTCTCCCTGCTGGGGTTCGTCGGCTCGGTCTCGCTGGCCAGGTTCTTCTCCGGGCGTGCCCGGTGACCGCGATGGACGTGGCTGCGGCCGTCTGCCTGCTGCTGGGGGCGACGCTGGCGTTCGCGGCGGGGGTGGGCATGGTCAGGTTCCCCGGCACCCTGGCGCGAATGCACGCGGCGACCAAGCCCCAGGTGCTCGGCCTCCACCTCATCCTGCTCGCCATGTGGCTGCGCGACCCCAGCTGGAAGATCGCCGGCGTCATCATCCTGGTCGCCGTCTACCAGGTGGTGACGGCCGCGGTGGCCGCCTACATGGTGGGAAGGGCCGCCTATCTCACCGCGAAGCCGCAGGACGACGGCGACGACGGCACGGCCGTACCGTCTCCCGGCGACGCTCGCGCCCAGTAGTGCTCTGTCAGGTGTCAGGGAGTCCTCACCGGTTCACCGGACGGTCCCGGCCGTCCGGTGAACGTGGGTGGACATCGCACCGGCGGAGGCGGAGCCGGCAAGCGCAAGGGCCGGAACCCGAGTCCGGCAGGCATCTACCGGGCCTTGGCCGAACACACCAAGCGCGAGGTGTGTCCGGACGTCGTCGCACGGGCCGAGGCTGAGTTCACCGAGCTCCAGGTGCGTGCCTGACCGGCTGCGTTACCGCAGGTCAGGCAAATTCCCCCGATTTTTGTTACGACGGCAACCCCGCCAGGGCGCCGGTGTAGATCTCGACGGCCTCCTCGATCCGGGGAGTCTCGCAGTACTCGTCGGTGACGTGTGCCTGCTCCGGCTCCCCGGGGCCGCAGATCACGGTGGGTACTCCGCCGCAGGCGGCGACCAGCACCGAGGCGTCGGTGAAGTAGCTGGCGGCCGGTCGGTCGCCTGGGGGGCGGGCCCCCGCGGTGAGCAGGGCCCGCACGAAGGGGTCGTCCGGGTCGGTCCACACCGAGGGCAGGTCGGTCAGCACCTCCAGCGAGGTCTCCCCGCCGAGCCTCTCCCGGAGCCGCTCGCGTAGCTCCGCGTGGTCCTGGCCGGTGACCGTGCGTATGTCGACGGTCGCCTCGGCGAGGTCGGGGACGGAGTTCACGTTGATCCCGCCGTGTACGGTCCCCACGTTCGCGGTCGGCGCGCCGAGCCAGGGGTGGGGGGGAACACCGGGATCGAAGCGCTCGACGGCGCCGATGGCGCGGGCCAGCTTGTAGATCGCATTGTCACCCAGGTGGGGCATCGAGCCGTGAGCGGTCCGGCCTTGGGCGGTCGCCTTCAGCCAGAGCGCGCCCTTGTGCCCGAGCAGGGCGCGGTTCGCGGTGGGCTCGGCCACCAGCAGTCCCCGGGATCGGCTGACCAGCCCACGGGCGATCATGTCGATCGCGCCCTCGCAGCCGGTCTCCTCTCCCGCGGTGAGGACGATCTCCAGCGCCACCCGGCGGCCCGGCCCGCGCGCGTGCCGCTCGGCGGCGACGACCAGCGCGGCCACTCCGGCCTTCATGTCGCTCGACCCCCGCCCGTAGAGCCGGTCGCCGTCCACCTCCGCGGCGTGCGGCTCGTGCGTCCATGCCTGGCCGCCCAGCGGAACCGTGTCGAGGTGGCCGGTGAGGGTGACGGGCACGCCCGTTCCCCACCGGGCCACCAGTCCGGTACGGCCGGGCGCGTGGTCGTGCGCCCGCACCTCGAAACCGGCGGCCTCCAGCCTGCGGGCGAGCGGCTCGGCGACCGCGGCCTCGCCACCGCCCACCGAGTCGATCCTGATCAGCTCGCGGGTCAGTTCCACGACGTCGGTCATGTCGTTTCCTTGTCTTCCTGACCGTCCCCGGTCATGGTTCCTCCGGCTCCGGCGGTGACCACGCCCCTGGTCACGGGGCGGCTGGTCTGCCGTACGACGAGCCGGGGGGCGATCGCGATGCGCTGCGCGGGCCGTGGATCGCCCACCCGTACCTGGTTCAGCAGACGTACCGCCTCGGCTGCCATCTCCTCCACGGGCTGGCGCACCGTGGTGAGCGGCGGGTCGCACATCGCCGCGTGGCCGACGTCGTCGAACCCCACCACCGATATCTCCTCGGGAACCCGTACACCGCCGAGCCGCAGTGCCCGCAGCAGGCCGACCGCGATCTCGTCGTTTCCGCAGACCACCGCGTCCGGCAGGGCGTCGCCGGCGAGCAGCGCCTGCCCGGCCTCGAAGCCCCAGGCGAGGGTGAACTCGCCGAGCAGCGGCGGCAGGGAGGCGATCCCGGCACGGGCTGTGGCGAGCTGGAAGCCGGCCAGTCGCAACCTCGCGGAGGAGTTCATCAGGCGGCTGCTGACGAAGACGACGGAGCGTGCTCCTCCGGCGACCACGTGGTCGACCGCCTGGGCCAGCGCCGAGTCGTCGTCCACGCCGACCCAGTCGGCTCCGCCGCCCTCGATGTAGCGGTCCACCTGTACCAGGGGCACCTGCCGGGCGGCGTTCAGCACGGCCGGCGCGCTGGCCTCGAAGTCGCACGGGCTGATGATCAGGCCGTCCACCCGCCGGGCCAGTAGCGTGTTCAGCCTCCGGGCCTCGATCTCGGGTGTGTACAGGGAGGCGCACAGCAGCAGGTCATGTCCGGTCTCCTGGAGCTGATGCTCCACCGACTCGACGATCGTGGTGAAGAACGGGTTGCCGATGCCGGGAACGATCATGCCGATTGTTCCGGTGGTCTGGTCGCGCAGTGCCTTGGCGATGGCGTTCGGCCGGTAGCCCAGCTCGGTGGCGGCCCGGGTGACCCGCTCGGCCACCTCGGCGGTGACCTTGCGACGCCCGGACAGGGCACGCGAGGCCGAGGCCACGGAGACGCCGGCCGCTCTGGCCACGTCGTGGATTGTCACGCCCATGTTGTGTAATCGATTTCCCTGGTCGCGCTGAGGATAACCGGCCGCCTCCCCGTCATGTGAGCTCGCTCATGTGCGGGTTGTTAGAACCATAGAGCGTCCGCGGCCTTACGTCACCTTGACGGGAGTTTGCCCTGGTCGCTACCATCCCCGGACATTGGTAATCGATTACCAACCCCCCGCTGTATCAGCGTCTCGAAAGGCTGATTCGATGGCACGACCGACTCGCTTCACCCGCCTGACCGCCGTCACGGCGATCCTTGCCACCGGCCTGCTGGCCGCGGCATGTGGCGGCACGGACGCCTCCGACACCGCGCCCTCGGCCGACGGCGGAGAAAAGCCGAAGATCGGCCTGGTGCAGATCAACCAGCAGGCGATCTTCTTCAACGAGATGAACGCCGGCGCCCAGCAGGCCGCGAAGGAGGCGGGCGTCGACCTCACGATCTTCAACGCCAACGACGACCCGGTGAAGCAGAACGAGGCCATCGACAACTTCGTCCAGCAGCAGTTCGACGGCGTCATCGTGGTGGCCATCGACGTCGAGGGCATCAAGCCCGCCGTCAAGATCGCCAAGGACGCGGGACTGAAGGTCGTGGCCGTCGACGCGATCGTGGACTCCCCGGCGGTCGACACCCAGGTGGGCGTGGACAACGAGGCCGCGGCCAAGCAGATGGGCACGTTCGTCAACGAGTGGGCCAAGAAGCAGAACGTGGCCGCGCCGAACATCGGCGTGGTCGGCGCGCTCAACTCCTTCATCCAGAACGTGCGCAAGGACGGCTTCAACTCGACCGTCGAGGCGGCCGGCGCCAAGATCGTCCAGACCGTGGACGGGCAGAACAAGCAGGAGGCCGCCCTGGCCGCCGCCGAGAACCTGCTCACCTCGCGCTCGGACCTCACGGCCGTGTACGCCACCGGAGAGCCCGCGCTGCTCGGCACGGTGGCCGCGGTGAAGTCGCAGAACGCGAGCGACCGGGTCAAGGTCTTCGGCTGGGACCTCACCGCGGAAGCGATCGGCGGCATCGACGCCGGCTTCGTCGCCGGAGTCGTGCAGCAGGACCCCAGGACCGAGGGCTACGAGGCGGTCAAGGAGGTCAAGGCGCTGGTCGGTGGCGCGCAGGCCAAGAAGACCATTGATGTGCCCGTCACGATCGTGACCCAGGAAAACGTCGACAAGTACCGTTCCACGTTCAAGTGAGCGGCGGAGAGACCCCTATGACCGACTACGAGGCGACCGGCGCGGACCGTGTGGTCATGCGCGACATCCGCAAACGCTACGGAATGGTCGACGCACTGCGCGGGGCCAATCTGCGGGTCGGCGCGGGCGAGGTGGTGGGACTGGTCGGCGACAACGCCGCCGGCAAGTCCACCCTGATGAAGGTGCTGGCGGGCACCGTCGTGCCGGACTCCGGGCAGATCGTCTTCGATGGCCGCCAGGTGTCCTTCGCCACCCCCCGCGACGCTCGCGAGCTGGGGATCGAGATGGTCTACCAGGACCTCGCGCTCTGCGACGACATCGACGTGGCGGGCAATCTGTTCCTCGGCCGTGAACCGCGCCGGGCCGGTGGCCTGCTGCTGGACATCAAGCGGATGCACCAGGACGCGCGCCGGCAACTCGACGCGCTCAACATCCGGATCCCTCTCACCGACATCCCGGTGGGAGGGCTCTCCGGCGGCCAGCGGCAGGCGGTCGCCATCGCCCGCGCGGTCACCTTCGGCCCCAAGCTGCTCATCCTCGACGAGCCCACGGCCGCGCTCGCCGTCGCCGAGGTCGAGACCGTGCTGGAACTGATCAAGACCGTCTCCTCCCAGGGGGTCTCGGTGATTCTGATCACCCACCGCCTCCAGGACCTGTTCCGGGTCTGCGACCGGCTCTGCGTGATGTACGAGGGGACGCTCCGCGCCGACCTCGACGCCCGCACCACCAGCCTGGAGCGGCTCGTGTCGGAGATCGTCGCCCACGACCAGCCCGAGGGAGCGCGGTCATGACCGTCACCAGTGAGAGGGTGGTCACCACCCGATCGGCCCGGCTCACCGCCCACATCGGCAGCCACGCCCAGACCATCGCCATCGGGGCCGTGCTGGTCCTGCTGCTGATCTTCTTCTCGTTCTCCGCCGACCGCTTCGCCAGCGTCGGCAACCTGCTCAACCTGATCCGGCAGATCTCCCCGACCCTGATCGTCGCGGTCGCGATGACCTTCGTGATCAGCACCGCCGGCATCGACCTGTCGGTCGGCTCGACGGTCGCGCTGTCCGGATCGTTGCTGGCGATCGTCCTGCAGCAGGGCTGGGACCCTACCCTCGCGCTCATCGCGATCCTCGCGCTCGGCGCGGCGATCGGGTTCGTCAACGGCTGGTTCTCCTCCTACCAGGGCATCCCGGCGTTCATCGTCACCTTGGCCATGCTCTCGATCCTGCGGGGCACCGCCCTGCGCGCGACCGAGGGGTACTCCACTCCGATCGACGGTGAGTTGTGGATCGTCCAGCTCGGCCAGGGCCGCATCGCCGGAGTGCCGGTGCCGGCCATCCTCGCCATGGTGATCGCGCTGCTCGGCTGGCTGGTCCTGACACGCACGCCGTTCGGCCGCTACGTGGTCGGTCTCGGCTCCAACGGTGAGTCGCTGCGCCGTACCGGTGTGAACACCCGCAGGGTCGGGCTCACCGTCTACGTGCTGGCCGGCCTGGCCGCCGCGCTTGCCGGGGTGCTGATCGCCACCCGGCTCAGCTCCGGGTCGTCGAACGCGGGCACCGGGTTCGAGCTGGAGGTCATCACGGCCGTCGTGCTCGGCGGGACCAGCCTGTTCGGCGGACGGGCCAGCATGCTCGGCACCATCTTCGGCGCGCTCACCCTCGGCGTCATCGCCAACGGCCTGGTGCTGCTGCACGTCTCGCCGTTCTACGTGCAGATCGTGCAGGGCAGCATTCTCCTGCTGGCCATCTTCGCCAACAACAAAATGTGGGCGAGGTTCGGCGCGGTGCGGAAATGACCGGCCGGGCCGACGCGACCGCGACCACGGTGCTCGGCGAGGTGCCCGTCACCGAGCTCGGCATCACTCTCTGCCACGAGCACCTGCGCAACGACGGCGCCAGCGCCTGGCACCCCGCCCCCGAGGGCGACGCCGAGGGTGAGCTGATCGCCGGCTCGCCGGTGCGGATGGAGTTCCTCGGCCGGCTGAGGCTGGACCCCTACCTCTCCCGCGACAACGTGTCCCTGGACGACACCGGTGTGGCGATCGAGGAGGTGGCCCGATTCGCGGCCCGTGGGGGCCGCACCGTGCTGGACGTCACCCCGGAGGGCATCGGCCGCGCTCCGGCGGAGCTGGTCCGCATCGCCCGTGCCACCGGCCTGAACATCGTGATGGGCTGCGGCTTCTACCTGGAGCGCACCCACCCGGCCCGGGTTCGCGGCATGAGCGCCGCCGACGTCGCCGACGAGATCGAGCGAGATCTGGTCGACGGCGCCGGGGGAGTACGTGCCGGGGTGATCGGGGAGATCGGGATCTCCCCGGACTTCACCCCGGCCGAGGAGAAGGTGCTCCGCGGCGCCGCCCGAGCCCAGGCCCGCACCGGCGCGCCGCTCTCGGTGCACCTGCCCGGGTGGGTACGGCACGGCCACCGGGTGCTCGACGTCGTCGCCGAGGAGGGCGGCCTCCTCACGGCCACCGTGCTGTCACACCTGAACCCCAGCCTGCGTGAGCGCGACCACCAGGTATCCCTTGCCGCCCGGGGGGCCTACCTCGGATACGACATGTGCGGCATGGACTACCTCTACCCCGGCGAGGGCCAGTCGCCGTGCGACGAGGAGAACGCCGCCGCCGTCGCCCGGCTGGTCCGTGCCGGCCTGGGCGGCCGGTTGCTGCTCTCCCAGGACGTGTTCCTCAAGACCATGCTGGTCCGGTACGGCGGAACCGGCTACGCGCACATCCTCACGCATTTCGTGCCGCGCCTGCACCGCCACGGGCTGACCCCCGAGGAAACCGACCGGCTGCTCGTCGCCAACCCGCGCGAGCTCTTCACCACCCCGAAGATCCCCTGAAGGAGACAATATGACCCGCGTGCTGGTCGCCGGCGAGTCGTGGATGAGCGTGTCGACCCACTACAAGGGGTTCGACGCGTTCACCACGACGACCTACCACACCGGCTTCGAGCCGCTGCGCGACGTACTGGTGGCAGACGGCATCGAAGTCGACCATCTACCCGCGCACGACGTGCCCAAGCTGTTCCCCGGGACGTTCGAGGAACTGGCGGCCTACGACGTCGTCGTGCTCTCCGACATCGGCGCCAACAGCATCCTGCTGCACCCCGATACCTGGCTGCACAGTAGGAAGTCGGAGAACCGGCTCGACCTGCTGGCGAGCTGGGTGGAGCAGGGCGGCGGCCTGGCGATGGCCGGTGGCTATCTCAGCTTCCAGGGCATCGAGGCGAAGGCGGCCTTCCGCGGCACCCCCGTGGAGCGGGTGCTCCCCGCCCGGATCTCTCCCTACGACGACCGGGTGGAGGCCCCGCAGGGTCTTCCGGGCGTCGTCGTCGATCCGACCCATCCCATCGTGGACGGGCTGCCCTCCGACTGGCCCGACCTGCTCGGCTACAACCGCTTCGAGGTCCCCGAGGACGCCCGGCTGCTCGCCACCGTCGGCGCCGACCCGCTGCTCGCCGTACGGCAGGCGGGGGCGGGCCGCACTCTCGCCTGGGCCTCCGACATCGCCCCGCACTGGTGCCCCGAGGAGTTCGTCACCTGGGATGGTTACCGCACCCTCTTCACCCGGGCCGTGCGCTGGCTGGCGAAGGAGATCTGACATGCCGATCCCGGTGATTCTCGACTGTGATCCGGGGCACGACGACGCCCTGGCCATCCTGCTGGCGGTGGCCGACCCGGCGATCGACCTGCGCGCGGTCGCCACCGTCGCCGGCAACCAGACCGTGGCGAAGACCGCCCTCAACGCGCGGCGGATGCTCAGCCTGGCGGGGGTGACCGGGGTGCCGGTCGCGGCCGGTTGCGACCGGCCGCTCGCCGGCCCGCTGGAGATCGGCGACTATGTGCACGGGGAGAGCGGGCTGGACGGCCCGGCCTTCGGCGAGCCCGACGTGCCCCTCGATCCGCGCCACGGTGTCGAGCTCATCCACGACACGCTCGCCGCCGCCGACGAACCGGTGACGGTCGTGGCCATCGGGCCGCTGACCAACATCGCCACGCTGCTGCGCCGCCATCCCGGCGACCGCGACCGGATCCGCGAGATCGTGATCATGGGTGGTTCCACCGAGCGCGGCAACCACACGCCCTACGCCGAGTTCAACATCTACGCCGACCCGGAGGCCGCGGCGGAGGTGCTCGGCAGTGGCATCCCGACCACCTGGGTGGGGCTCAACGTCAGCCACCAGGCGCTCGTCACCACAGACGTGCTCGACCGCATAGCCGCGCTCGGCACCCCGCTGGCCCGTGTCTGCGTGGAACTTCTCACCTTCTTCGGCTCCAGCTACCACCAGACCTGGGGATTCGAGGCGCCCCCGCTGCACGATCCGATCACCGTCGCCTACCTGATCGATCCCGCGGTCCTCACGCATGTCCGGGTGGGTCTGCGGGTCGAGCTGGATGGTGAGCACACCCGGGGCGCCACCGTGGCCGACCTGCACGGCCGGATGGACTGGGAGCCCAACGCGAACGTCGGAACCGTACTCGACCGGGACCGGTTCTGGGACATCATGATCGGCGCGATCGACACTCTCGGCTGACGCTCGGACACCGGCCGGGGCCGCCGCGCGGTCTTCGGCCGCCCGCGTGACACGTGGGCGGCCGAAAAGCGATGCCGTTCCCCAGCGGGCCGGTGCGCGACCTGATCATGCTGGCCGGGGTGCTCGGGGCGGTGGCGCAGACCGCTGTCGAACGGATGCTCTCCTTCACCCCGCTCGGCCACATCGGCGTACCTCGCCGTGTCACCGCAGGACGACGGCACGGCGGTAGCGCCCGGTGACGCTCGCGCCTAAGGATCTCCCGGCGTACCGTGTCGGTATGCGTGAGGGACGTGCGGAGGACGCGAGGACCGAGGCCAGACGACTGATCCGTGACCTACTGGGCGAGGAGCGGCCGGACGCCGCCCTGCTGCTGGGCGAGGCGGGAGCGGCGCTGGGCGCCGGCCGTGTCGCGCGTTCCGTCGAGCTCGCCCGAGGCGCCCCCCTCACCCGCAGATCCACCGAGCTCGCCGCGCTGGCCGCCCTGCTGGTCGGAACCCGCGAGCTCGGCGAGCGGTGGTGGCGGCGCGAGCGCGGCGGCAAGCTGCCCGCGCCGGACGAGGTGCTGTGGAGCTCCACCGCGATCGAACCGTGGACCGACCTGACGGTTCTGGAGATGCTCGCCGCCTGGATCGCCGACGACGCGGCGGACGAGACCTGGGGCCGCCCCGCCGCCGTCACCGATCTCAACTCCTGGCAGGCCGAGGACCGGGTCGAACTGCCACCCGACGCGCGCCCCGGCCAGCGGATCGTGGTCTCCTTCGACGCGGGCGGCCGCCTCGACGCGCTGGTGCTGCGCCGGGCGGACGACGAGCTCGGTTCCAACCTCGACTTCGACTCCCTGCGCTACTCCCGTCCCGCCGAGGCCCAGTGGAGCTGGGGCGTCGCCGCGGGGCTGGGCCCGCACCGGCTGGACGAGCATCCCGACCCGTACGAGCAGCCGGTCGACACCGAGGCCGCCGAGACCCTGCACACCTGGGCGCTGCGCCAGGGCGCCTCCGCGGAACAGGCGGGTGCGGTCTGGCGCAACAGGGGCGACGTCATCGCCGCCATCGAGCGGATCGACTGGATGTGGCGCAGCGGCGAGTGGTTCGCCTGGTGGCGCGGGGTCTCGGCCCTGGTCGACGGCGAGCCGGAGCAACTGGCCGCCCGGCTGAGGGAGATCGCCGACGCCTCCTAGATGACCGCCTGCGGCGTGGAGATCAGGTCAGCGGCAGCCACACGCGCATGCTCGCGGGGCCCCGGTTGCCCCAGCGGTGATAGGGGACCAGCCGCAGGGACGTCTGCCGGCCCGCGGCCGCCCGCCGATCGGCCCGGTACGGCCAGGCGTCGTCTTCCGGGGCCGTCAGGCAGGCCGGGACGTCCAGTTCGACGGTCCCGTCGACGTGCCGCTCGACCGGCGTGAGGGGTTCCACCGTGACCTGCGCCAGCGGAGGCTCGTCGCCGGTGGACTCGGCGCAGTAGACGAGCGGGCCGCGTTCGACGGCGGCGCACCCGCGGACCGCGTCCACCCGCCGGTCGGGGAAGGTCCAGCGGGGCCGCATCGGCAGGTCGAGCCGGATCCGGTCTCCCGGCCGCCAGTCGGCCTCGGCCGTGGCGTAGCCGGGCTCGGCCGGACGCGACACGCCGCCGTAGCTCAGGGTCGCGCCCTGAGCCCAGGGCGGTACGCGCAGCGAGATCCGGCCGGCCCGGCCCTCGACGACGTGCGCGGTCACCGTGCCAGACCAGGGGTAGTCCGTCTCGATCCGGAGCGCGAGACCGTCGTGGCGGATCTCGCCGGGCGTGTAATGGTGGATGCGCAGGGCGTCGCCGTCCGCCGCGGCCAGGTAAGCGGGGAGCGAGGCGAGGGTACGGGCGATGTTGTTGGGGCAGCACGACACGTCGAACCAGGGCGAGCGCAGGCCCCCCTCGGAACCGTGGTTGACCCCCTCGCGGGGCTCGGCCGGGACCCGTACCTGCAGCGGGTTGACATAGAAGAACGAGCGCCCGTCCAGCGCCACCGCCGTGGCGAGCACGTTGTACATGGTCCGCTCGGCCAGGTCGGCGTAGCGCACGTCGCCGGTGGCCAGCAGCAGCCGGTGCGACAGCATGATCGAGGCGATGCAGGCGCAGGTCTCGGAGTAGGCGCGGTCGGCCGGCAGCTCGAAGTCCTCGCCGAAGGCCTCGTCCGAGTGGTGCGAGCCCACCCCGCCGGTCAGGTGGACGCGCCGGGCGACGGTGCGCTCCCACTGTGTCTCGACCGCCCGCAGCAGCTCCGTGTCACCGGTCTCGACGGCCACGTCCACCGTGCCGCAGGCGAGATAGAGGGCGCGCACCGCGTGCCCGCGGAACACCCGCGCCCGCCGCACGGGCAGATCGTCCTGGAAGTACGCGGGATGGAACTGGATCTCGCCGAGGGCGGGCCTGCCGCGCCGCTCGACGAACCTGCGGGCCATCTCCAGGTAGCGCTCGGTCCCGGTGACGCGGTACAGCTCGACCAGCGCCGTCTCCACCACGGGATGACCGCAGGTCTCCTCGGTGTCCATGAAGCGGGCGCAGACGTGGTCGGCGGCCCGGCGGACCACCTCGGTCAGCGTGTCCTCGCCGTGCGCGCGGAGCCGGGCGACGCCTGCCTGGATCAGGTGGCCGTAGCAGTACAGCTCGTGGCCCCACTCGAAGTCGGTGTAGCGCCGCCCGCTCCAGCGGGTGTTGAGGTAGCCGTCCTCCTCCTGCGCCCGCGCCACGGTCGCGGCCAGCTCGTCCAGGGCGGGGTGGTCCGACCAGGCCATCCCCTCCAGCAGCTTGTAGATCTCCGAGTCGGAGAACTCCCGGCCCCGGCGGGGAGTCACGCCGCGGAAGTTGCCGATCCAGCCGACCCGTTCCATCCACTCCTGGCAGTGGGCGATGACGACCTCGCGGTTGAGCGCCATCCGGTCGCCCCAGAAACCCGGGGTGAGCCGTACGGCATCGAGGCCGAGCGGGGACAGTACCCCCGCCGAGGGCATGACGGGACTAACCACGCAGGGCTCCTGACATGAATCCGCGCACGTAGTGGCGCTGGAGGACGATGAAGAGGATCAGGCAGGGCACGGCCATGACCATGACGCCGGCCTGCAGCATGCCGTAGTCGACGGCGCCGAACGTGCGCTGGGTCATGCTGACCACGGCCACCGGCAGGGTGAAGTTCGCACCGTCGTTGAGCAGGATGAGCGGGGCGAAGAAGTCGTTCCACGAGGCCAGGAAGGCGAACAGGCCGACCGTGACCAGGGCGGGCCGCACCGCGCGCAGCAGGATGCGGGCGAAGGCGCGGAACGTGCCGCAGCCGTCGACGAGGGCGGCCTCCTCCAGCTCGCGCGGGATCGCCTCGAAGGCGTTGCGCATCATGAACAGCGCGAACGGCAGCTGGAACATCACGAAGACGAGCGCGAGCCCGATCAGCGAGTTCTGCAGCCCGATGTAGCCGAGCAGGACGTAGAGCGGGATCAGGATGGTCGCGTACGGCACCATCAGGATCGCCAGCGTGGCGAGGAAGAGCAGGTTCTTGCCGGGGAAGTCGAAACGGGCGAAGGCGTAGCCGCCCAGGGCGGAGACGCCCAGCGTGCCGGCGACGGTCATCGCCGAGACCAGCACGCTGTTGGTCAGGTAGGTGCCGACGCCCTCGCCGAAGCGGGCCATCTCCAGGTAGTTCCCGGCCCCGCCGTCGAAGGAGGACCAGCCGCTCCACAGCAGGGGGAACAGGAAGAGCACCGCCAGGGCCGACATCGTGGTGTAGTAGGGCGTTCTCACCGGTCTGCTCACTTCGACCTCCCGAGCACCCGCATCTGCAGGGCGTTGAGCGCGACCAGGGCGACCAGCAGCACGACGGACAGCGCCGCGGCGCCGCCCAGATCGAAGCGGAAGAACGCGTCGCGGTAGACGACCATGACCATGGAGACCGTGCTGTTGTCCGGGCCGCCGTTGGTGAAGATGAAGAACTGGTCGAAGGCGAGCAGGGAGCCGGTGACGCTGAGGACGAGCATCAGCGCGAGCGTGGGACGGAGCAGCGGCAGCGTGATCCTGGTGAAGATCTGCCAACGGCTGGCGCCGTCACTCCTGGCCGCCTCGTAGACCTCGACCGGGATCGACTGCAGCCCGGTGAGCAGGATGAGCATGTTGAACCCGGCGAACCGCCACAGCACCAGCGCGATCGTGGAGAACAGCGCCATGTTCGGGGTTCCGGTCCACCGCACCGGCTCGTCGGTGAGGCCCAGGGCCCGCAGGATCGGGTCGATCGGCCCGAAGTCGTTGTTGAGCATGCCGTAGAAGAGCAGCGCCGCCGCGGCGAAGCCGACCGCACCCGGCAGGAAGAACGCGGTACGGAAGAAGCCGACACCGGGCCTGCGCTCCTGCACCAGCAGGGCCAGGCCGAGCGCCACGGCCGACAGCAACACGGTCGTGATGGCGGTGTACTTCAGCGTGAAGCCCACCGCGTCGAGGAAGAGGGGATTGTCGGCGATCTTGAGGTAGTTGTCCGGCGCGTTGAACGTCGCCCGGCCGAGCAGCGGCCAGCGGTTCAGCGACATCCAGACGACCAGTGCCAGCGGTGCCAGGAACAGCACGCCGACGATCAGGGCGGTCGGGGCCGCGTAGACCCAGCCCTGCGCCCGCCGGGTCCGCCACCAGGGGGGCGGTGCCGGGACGACTCCCCGCACCGCCTTCCCGTCATGCCTGGTCAGTGTCACCGTCATTGCTGCAGCGACTTGGTGATCTCGGAGTTGAGCTGGGCGACCTTGCCCGCGTCGCCGAACACGGCCTCTCTGGCCAGGCGCAGCCACGGCCCCTGCGGGTCGTTGAAGGTCTGCCCGAACCGCAGCGCGTACGGCGTCTGTCCCTTGGCGACCATGGAGTTCATCAGCACCACCCTCGGGTCCTGGGCGGAGTACTTGTTGTCGGCCAGATCGGTGCGGGCTGGAATGTCCTTGTTCTTGGCCATGACCTCGACCTGTGCCTCGTCGGAGACCGTCCAGGACAGGAAGTCCCAGGCGGCGTCGGCGTTCTCGCTGGTCGACGAGATGCCGACCGAGTCGCCGCCGACGAAGGTGGACTCTCCGCCGTCGGGGCCGGCGATGGGCGCGACGCCGACCCTCATCTCCTTCGGTATCGAGCCGAGCGTGGTCGAGGGCATCGGCATCACGCCGATCTCCCCCTTGGGGAAGAAACCGGTCCAGGTCGGTCCCTGCTCCTCCTTGGCGGTCGGGCCGGTGACGCCCTTGGCGTAGAGGTCGCGGTAGATCTTGAACACGTCCGTCATGGCGGCCTGGTCGTTGAGCGAGGTCGTGCCCTCGGTGTCCATGACCTGGGCGCCCGAGGCCCACACCGACGGCCAGAAGGTGAACACGTAGCAGCCGCCGCAGTTGCCGCCGAAGAAGGTGCCGTGCACCTTGCCGTCCTTGCCGAGCTTCTCGTCGACGACCGTGGCCTGCTCGGCGAACTCCTTCAGCGTCGTGGGCCCCTTCTCGGGGTCCAGCCCGGCCTTCTCGTACAGGTCCTTGTTCCAGAACCAGACGGACAGGTCCAGGGTGTGCGGGAGCGTGTACGAGCGGCCGTCCAGTGTGCCCAGCCTGATGTGCGAGGGGGCGAGCTTGTCCTTGTAGGGCAGTGCGGCGATGCGGTCGCTGATGTCCAGGTACAGGCCCTGCGAGGTGTAGTTGGGGACGAAGATCACATCTGCCGCGAACACGTCGGGCAGCTGCTTCGCCCCGGCCGCGGCCGCGATGCGCGGCTGGTAGTTGTCCGTCGGGATGACCGTCAGCTTCACCTGGTTCTTGTGGCTCGCGTTGTACGCCTTGACCAGCCGCTCGCTCTGCGCCTGCGTCGCGGCGCGCGTCCACATGGTGATCGTGGTGGCCTCATCGGCGGGAGCGGCGGTTTTCTCGCTCCCGCCGCAGGCCGCCGCTGTTGTTAGCGCTAACAATACGATGGCGGTCATCCCGACGCGTGGCTGCATGGTCTTCTCCTCTTCCGGCATCCCCCGCGACGCACGAAATTGAACTAAAAGGTTTTCGGAAACGTAAAAGAAACATCAGACCGTGTCAATCCCCTGCTAGCAGGAGGCTGACCTTGCTGTTGGGTGAGAGTGAGGGCTACCCTCTGGGGGGCCACCATCGCGATGGCCGATCCTGCTGACAAGGTGTAAAGAAAAGGATTTCGTCAGATGGCTGGCAGGCGGTCACGTGCGGTGACCATCAGTGACGTGGCCTCGCTGGCCGGCGTGTCGATCGCCACCGTGTCCAAGGCACTCAATGGGAAGGACAACGTCAGGGCCGACACCCGGCAGCGCGTGCTCGAAGCGGCCGAACAGCTCTCCTTCCGGCCGAACGCGCTCGCCAAGAACCTGCTGACCGGGCAGAGCCGTACGGTCGGCCTGTTGACCAGCGACAGCGCCGGGAGATTCGGGATCCCCGTCCTTCTCGGCGCGGAGAACGCCTTCGGCGCGGGGGAGATGGCGGTGATGCTCTGCGACGCCCGCGGCGACGTCATCCGCGAGCAGCACCACATCCGCATGCTCCTGTCCCGGCGGGTCGACGGCCTGATCGTGGTGGGGGAGAGCACCAACCCGCGCCCCTCCATCAGCCGTGACCTGCCGGTTCCCGTGGTGTACGCCTACGGTCCCTCCGACGACGCCGACGATGTCTCCTTCGTGCCCGACGACGTGGGCGGCGCGATGCTCGCCGTACGGCACCTGCTGGCCACCGGGCGGCGCAGGATCGCCCATGTCACCGGTCCCACGGACTACAAGGCCGCGATCGACAGGGCCGAGGGCGTGCGGCGAGAGCTCGCCGAGGCCGGTCTCGAACAGGCGGGCGAGACCCTCTTTGGTGCCTGGTCCCAGCGGTGGGGGCGGCAGGCGGCCGAGATGCTGCTGATGGCGCAGCCCGACCTCGACGCGGTGTTCTGCGGCAGTGACCAGATCGCCGCGGGCTTCATGGAGACGGCCAGGGAGCGCGGCCGGCGCCTGCCCGCGGACATCGCGGTGATCGGCTACGACAACTGGGAGGTGCTGTCGGCCGAGACCCGCCCGCTGCTCACCAGCGTCGACCCGAACCTGGAACGGCTGGGGCACACGGCCGCGCAACACCTGTTCGCCGCCATCGACGGGAAGGTCGCCCCCGGCATCCACACCATGCCCTGCCGGCTCGTGATCCGCGACTCCACCGCACCACCCGGCCCTTCACCGGGCTGAGCAGGCTGTCCTACACGCCGAACGCCAGCGCCAGATTGCACGTCGTGGCGGTGCCGACCACCCGGGCCCCGGTCGACGCAGTTCACTGGGGTCGGTGGCACCGGAGAGACGGAAGGCGGGGGATCGGCAGCCGCGAGGGTTCTCGTGCCCGAGGGCGGAACTCATCCGCGGCCGGGTCCGGCGCGTAGCGCGTCGACGGTGACCCGGGCGGCCTGGCCGATCGCCAGGTCGACGTCGATGCGCCGGGTCGCGTGCAGCTGCTCGGTCCTGGCGAACAGCGCCACCGCGTACCTCCCGCCGCGGGGATACTCGGCGAACCCCGGGACACCGCCGACGACGCCCGAGACGGCACCGTCGCTCGGGCCTCGTCCCTGGTCCGTCGTCTACCTCGAAGTCGGCGCGGACCTCGCGCATGAGTTCCTCGCAGCGGGCCGGCATCGGGTCGGTGAACCCCCCACGCCGGTACTTCGTCACGAACACCACGCGTGCGTGGAGGTTGCAGGCAACATGGCGTCCGGTGCGTATCTCGGGTTGGATTCCACGGTGGTGACGTAAACCGAAGGATACGATCACGGTGTGGAGTTGGTGAGGCAGGTTCGTGCGCACGTGGCGCGACTCGATCTGGGCGCGGAGCAGGTGGCTGTGCTGGACGCTCAGGCGCACACCGCCCGCGCGCTGTGGAACCTGCTGCATGAGTACTTCACCTTCCGCCAGGGCCGGTTCGCGACGTTGAAGGACTGCGACGCGGCGATCCGCACAGCCCGCCACGAGATCGACTGGATGGGACAACTACCCGCCCAGGCGGCGCAGGCAGTGCTGAGAACGTATCGGCAGGCGTGGGCGAATTTCTTCAACCCCGACCATCCGGCCAAGCGGCCCACGTTCAAGGGCCGCCTACGGACCCGGTTGGCCGTGGACGTCCCGCAGGCCCGCGATCTGCAGATCAAGCGGATCAACCGGCGCTGGGGCGCGATCAACCTGCCCAAGGTCGGGCGGGTACGGTTTCGGTGGACCAAGGACCTGCCCGGCCTCACCAGGGGCGGTGCCGCCGGGCGGATCACCGGGGCACGGCTGGTCAAGGACGCCCACGGCTGGCAGGTCGTGTTCCGCACCGAGACCCTGGCCGAACCCGCTGCCGCCCACCAGGGCCCGTGGATCGGCATCGACCGGGGCATCACCGTCGCCCTGGCCCTGTCGGACGGCACCATGCGTGAGCACACCCCCTGGCTTCGCAACGGCGAGAAAGAACACCTGCGCCGACTGGAGAAGAAAGCGGCCCGCCAGCGGCGCACCCGGCCTCGCGCTGAGCCGGCCTCGCATCGGCTGGCCCGCACCTACGACCAGATCGCCCGGCTGCGCGCGAGAGCCAAGCGCCGAGCCGTCGACTGGCAGCACCAGACCACCACCGAACTCGCCGCCACCTTCGGCGTGGTCGTGGTGGAGGACCTGAAGATCACGAACATGGTCCGCTCGGCCAAAGGTACGGTCGAGGCCCCCGGCGTGAACGTCGCGCAGAAGGCCGGGCTGAACCGCTTGATCGCCGGGCAGGCGTGGGGCCGGACGGTCACCCTGCTGGAGTACAAGACCTCCGAGCGGGGCGGCCAGGTGG
>NZ_JBEXGU010000067.1:0-44640 GCF_040607515.1 Streptosporangium sp. NPDC005286
CCAGTCTCAGCAAGAAGGACTCAAAGATCCCGGAACGAAGAAGGCATCCGCCCCCCGACCGGGGAACGCGCCCGCACCGTCATTAGGAACGAAGCATCGGATCGTCGATCGCCCCCGGCCATGCGGGGAGATCGACCGAAGGCAGGCGATCGTAAGGGCGAGACCTGGGCGGCGGTGCGGCCCCGGTGCGGCGAGTGACGGTCTGGTACGGCGAGTGTTGGGTGCGGAGCGCGGCCCTGAGTCCCGCGCCGGCCGGGACCGGCGCCCACGCCGCACGCCCGGACGGCAGGCGGGCGGCGGGCCGTGCGGCGGCGTGCCGCGCCGCCGCCTTGATACCCCATGAGAACAATTCGGCAGTGACTCAGGTCGTGATCGGCTGGTGTGCCGTTACTCAGGGCTTCGCGAAGAGATCCAGCACGTCGCCGAAGCTGTTGGTGAGGCTGTCGAGGAGGGCTTTGCCTTTTTCGGCAGTGGCCAGGGAGGGGCGGCCGATGACTCCACTGTCCGTGTAAGCCTGCATGCCCTTCGTTAGAAGATGACGGCGGTCGTCTGCGATCCAGTCGGCGGAGTGGTAGCCGGGGCGGATCACCTCGGGGCAGGCATGGAGCAGGAGGGAGGTCTCCAGTTCTCCGGCGTGCATGTCCTCGTGCATGGAGCTGGTGAGCCGGGCGGCGGCTCGGGCTTCGTTCCAGTCTTCACGGGAGGGGAACAGCGCCATGTGGCGGCCTTCGGCGTTGCCTTCCTGGACGACGTTGCTCAGCACGTAGTTGCCGCCGTGGCCGTTGACGACGACCAGGGCCGCGGGTCCGGAGCGGGTGACGGAGTCGTAGACGTCGGTGACGATCGCGTGCAGGGTCCGCGCGGAGATGCTGACGGTTCCCGGCCAGGCGCTGTGCTCGTGCGAGCAGGAGATCGTCACCGGCGGAAGCAGCAGTACGGGGTAGGCGTCGGCGATCTGGCGGGCTATCAGGGTCGCGACGATGGTGTCGGTGCTGAGCGGTAGGTAGTCACCGTGCTGTTCGAAGCTGCCGACGGGCAGGATCGCGACCTGGGCGTTGCGCTGTCGTTCCTCGGTGGTGGTCGCGGTGGGCAGCAAGGGGGTCACCGGTCTCCTTGTGGCTGGGATGCTGGCAGGGAGAAGGACTCCGAGAGGATGTCGACCCTGGTGAGCAAGTCTGCCATGTACGGATCTGTCGACCATCGGGCCAGGTGAGCGCGTAGCGCTGTGAGCTGGCCGGCGACTCGGCTGGATCGAAGGGCCTGCATGCGGGACAGAGCGTCTTCGGTCACTGCGCAAGCTTGTTCGCGCTCGCCCGCTATGGCGTAGGCGGTGGCCATGCGGGTCAGGAACAGCACATGGTCGCGCGCCTGGCTGGATTCGGGCCATTGGGAGCGGCTGGCTTCGAATATCGGGATGGCCGCGGTGGCCTCGCCCAGCAGTACGCGGGTCGCGCCGGTCTCCATGGCGATGTAGGCGGGAGTGCAGTACGGGGCACGGTCGCTCTCGCTCTGCACCATCCCTGCGGTGGCTTCGACGAGGGCCATCTCTGAATCACGAGCGGAGTCCGCTGCCTCTCCGAGGTAAGCGTTGGCTGTCGCGCGGGTTCTCAAGATGACCGCTCTGAGCCGGGGAGTGAGGACATCGGGGTTGGCCAATGCTGCGTTCGCCATTCCAAGGCCGTGGCCGTAGTCGCCGGCCTCGGTGGCGATGATGCTTTTGCGCATGAGGATGTAGGAGATGACGCGTTGGTCGCCCAGTTCCATCGCGTAGTCCAGGGCCTTGTTGGTCCACGTGGTGGCGCGGGTGAAATCACCCAGGTCCTGGTGCAGCCATCCGCAGAATTCCAGTAGCTCGCTGGCGAAACTCAAGGCTTCGGCGCGGTCGGCTCCCCGGGTCACCCGGCAGACCTGCCCGATCACGGGCACCTGGTCCTGAACGGCGTTGATCAACAGGAGCGGTCCCATGATGGCCTCGGCCTGGATGTGGCCGGTGAGGACGTGCCGGAGTCCGGAGATGACGGGGCGGCTGGACGCTCCGGTCAAACTGGCCAGGTACGGGGTCAACAGACCTGTGCCTGATGACGGCACCGCTTCGTCAGATGGTGGTGTGCGCTGGGGATGCGGGCTGATGGCGGGAAGTCGTCGCGGTGCCAGGCCGAGAGCCAGCCTGGCGGAATCGGGCATGTCCAGGCCGTCGGCGACGCGCTCGAACACCTCGAACGAGGTGACCTTGATCGTTCCCCTCATGATCTCGCTGATCTTGCCCTGGCTGAGATTCACGGCGGTGCCGATGCGGGTTTGGCTGACCCCGGTGTACTGGCGGATTAGTTGAAATACCTGGCCGATATTGCGATTTCGGAGAGCCGTTAGCATTTCCGGGCGCTGCCACAGTTCCGGCAGGATAACGACTGGTTTAGTCGCATCTGCTGGCATACGCGCTATCTCCCCTTACTGCCTCGGCTTCCGAATACCCAACGCTTGCCGCTGCGAGTTATCCCGTCAAGGGATATCGACTATTCGGGGCAAGGATTCCGGCCTGGGATGGGTTGGCCGGCCCCTGATGACGACCCTTGATCCATGGTTGCCGAGGATGAGTCGACGGATCAGGGGTGCGGGACCTGCTGCGGCCGTGGCTGGCGGTGGATCCGTAGGAGTCGCGCCGATGTCGAGTGCCGCATTGACGGCCAGGTCGTAAAGCCGGTCCGCATCGAGTGCTTCGACTGCCTGGGCTCCGGCGAGATGGCGGCCTGATGAGCGGGAATGGGATTCCGGCCATCAGCCGACAGAAAGCGATCACGCCGGTGCGGGCGGCGCGGTGTCTGCGGGCTGAGTTGGCCGCGTTGAACATCGCCTCGGATGTTCATGACGGGTACGGGCTGGCGCTGGTGTCGGTCTGGTTCGGGCTGGTCGTGTGGACCGACGGCCGGGTGTTTCGCTGGTGGGCCGGACAGGAGGAAGGGCGGGCTCGACGTCGGCGCTACGCCTTCTGCCCCGCGAATGATCCGGTGACAGCCGCGCGTCGTGTGGCCGATCGTTGCCTTGAGCTTCGCGAGCGGGGGCCTGTTCCGGTTCCCGGTCCGACTGGTTGTGCTCCGCAGTGATCGAGCTGACGGGCTGCCTGAGCCCACACGTGTCCACACCGCAGCGTGATCACACGCGGCTCGTCTGGCTGACCCCCGACGAGTGGACAACGCGCCTGCGGGTGATCACTTGGACCTGCCGGTGCCGGGCCACGTTGTATGAGCTGTGCCAGGCCGGAGGACAGGGGTTCATCCGCCGCACGCTCCAACTGGACGGCAGTCCGGAAGTTCACGAGACCTATCGATGGCCGATCCGGCAGGCCAGCGATATCTGGAGGGCGTTGCTCTCCGGTGAGGCCCGATAGGCGGGCGCGGCGGCATGGCTGGCCTCGGTCTTCGGTGTCGCCGCGTCATGGGGTGAGGGCTTCCTGTCGGTCGAAGGGCTTCGCATCGTCGACATGCGCTGATAGCCTGCTTGGCTAGGCAAGCATGTTGAATGTGAGGCTTCAATGTCGTTTGAGTACACGCCTCCCAAGTACGCGCAACTGATCACCGAGCTTGAGCGGCGCATCGACTCCGGCGAGTATCCGGCGGGCTCGCTGCTACCCAGCGAACACACGCTCATGGCGGAGTTCAGCATGGCACGGCCCACGGTGGTCAAGGCTCTCGGCGTACTGCGCGACCAGGGATGGATCGTCACCCAGCAAGGCAAGGGCCGTTTCGTGCGCGGTCGCCCGGCGATCCCCAAGGACCAGAAGGCGCGCACGGGCCGCGAGCTCCTCGACCGGACAGAGACCCAGGCCGCGAGCAAGCTGCTGGCGGCCGGACCGGTGGAGGCTCCCAACCGCATCGCCGCCTATCTCGGTCTGGAGCAGAAATCCGCGGTCGTGCTGCGTAAGATCCTGGTGGAGCGCGACGGCGAACCTACCGAGATCTCCGCCACCTGGGTTCCGGCCACTGTCGCCGAGGGTACGGCCCTGGCGGAGTCGGCCGATCTGCGGCAGGGCATCCGGCGCTACGTGGAGAGCGCGGCCGGCGTCTCCCTGGATCACATCATCGAGCACATCACCGCGCGCAACCCCACGGCTGAGGAACGCAAACTCCTGGGCGTGAAGAACTCAGCTGCACTGCTGGCCGTGTACGCCGTCGCCTGCGATGCGACGGGCAAGCCGTGGGTGGTGGTGGAGACCGTACTCCCCGGTGATCTTCACGAGCTGGAAGACGCCTACCCGATCCGGTAATCCAACTTTCCCCACGAAGCCCGCTTGGTGCACTTGACTAACCAAGCGGGCTTCGTGCTTAATGTAGAAGCAACTTGGTCAGTCAAGCAGACTGGCCAACCAAGAAGAGGAGTTGTTGCGCTATGGCCATCCAAGGCCCCATCCCCGTCCGTTTCGAGCAGGTCTTCCCGCACGGCTGCTTCATCGTCGGCGAGGTCGAGCAGGTCAAGGACTTCGACGCCTCGTCCAAGGGCCG
This sequence comes from Streptosporangium sp. NPDC005286, assembly GCF_040607515.1. Classification (NCBI taxonomy): domain Bacteria; kingdom Bacillati; phylum Actinomycetota; class Actinomycetes; order Streptosporangiales; family Streptosporangiaceae; genus Streptosporangium; species Streptosporangium sp. NPDC005286. Next base: position 4,497 of record NZ_JBEXGU010000067.1, read on the forward strand.
CACCGTCTACGCCAAGGACAAGAACACCGGGGAACTGGTGTGGCAGGTCGCGGTCATGGACGCCGATCCGACCGTCAAGGCCGGACAGAAGACGGTCTCGGTCAAGATCCTGTCCCCGGTTCAGCCGATCGTTCCGGCTGCGCTGCCGGGTCTGCCGTTCGTGCCGGTGGAGTTCGACGGCATGACCGCCACCGCCTACGTCGCCCAGAACACCGGACGATTGGCCTGGTCCATCCGGGCAACCGCGATGCGCCCTCCCCGCACCGCGGCGGCTCCGGTCAAGGCTTCGGCCGGTAAGGACGTGGCGGCGTGAGCGAGCACCTTCCCTACACCCGCGCCGTGGTGACGTTCGACGAAGACGGCACCCGGCTCGACACCTCGTTTCGCACTCCGTACCTGTCGGTCACGGTGCTGGGCGCCGAGGGCGGGCGGCCGTTCCTGCACCTGTCCTCCTGTGAGGCACAGGTGATCATCTCCACCACCGGCGGCGGACCGGTCACCGAACGGGACGTGACCCTCGCCCGGCAGATCGCCGAAGCAGCTGCACGCTACCTGGCCGACTGCGAGCGCCTGCACACCGAACAGTCCACCGGCCTCCACCAGGTCGACGAGTCCGAGCAGGGCAAGGCGGCCTGACACGAAGCGGGGCCGCTGGAACTGGCATTCCGGCGGCCCCTCGGTTCTCCCCAGACGCGAATCAAGAGAGGTCTCAAGCCTAATGTTCAAAAAACTGCCCGGCGACGAGGCGCGCACCCTCGTCTCCACGACCCCCGACACCGCCATAGTGTTCCGCCCGGCCGTGGTCCGTACCCCGGCCATCTTCACCATCACCATCTTCCTGTGGCGGCTGCTGGCCGGAATCGTTCGGCTCATCTGGCGTCACCCGATCGCCCTGGCCCTGCTCGCCGTGCCCTCCGTACTCGGTGTTCTGTACGGCTGGCGCGTCGCCCTGGTCGCCGTCACCGTTCCCATCTCACTGCTGGCTCCGTGGCCGTTCTTCGATCGGGCCTCGTTCAACCGCTGGATGGGCTGGCGACTGCTGGCCTGGTGGCGGCTGGTGTGGGTCTACCGGCGGCACTGGCAACCAGTGATGATCATCTCTGGGCTCGGCCGTCACCTTCAGGGCCGGGACTATCTGCCTCACCTCGTCCGCGTCACCTGCACCTCGTGGGCCGATCTGGTCACGGTGAAGATGATCAGCGGCCAAGCGGTCAAGGACTGGTCCGACCGTATCGAGCACCTAGCCCACGGGTTCGGCGCCACCTCGTGCCGAGTGACCGTCGCCCGGTCGGGCCGGCTGCTGCTGGTCTTCCCTCGGCGTGATCCGCTGGCCACCCCCTTACCCGCGCTGCCGATCCCCCAGGTGGCTTCGGTCGGGCCGGTCGAGATCGGCCGGTGCGAGGACGGTACCCCCTGGCGACTCAAGGTCCACGGCACTCATGTCCTGGTGGCCGGTGCCACCGGAGCGGGCAAGGGCTCCATCATCTGGTCTGTCATCCGGGGTCTGCTGCCTGCGGTTCGGACGGGTCTGGTCCAGGTCTGGGCGCTGGACCCCAAGCGGATGGAACTGTCCTTCGGCCGTGACCTGTTCAGCACCCGGTACGCCGCGAGTCCGGCGGCCTGCGCCGATCTGCTGGAAGCGGCCGTGTCGATCATGCAGAAGCGGGCCGATCGGTTCGCCGGAGTTCAGCGCTCCCACACGCCCACCGTCGATGACCCGTTCGTCCTGGTGGTGGTCGACGAGGTGGCGTTCCTGACCGCCTACCAATCCGACAAGGGCCTGAAACTGCGTATCTCGGCTGCGCTGGCGACGCTGACCACGCAGGGCCGGGCGGTCGGGTTCGGCGTCATGGCGGCCCTCCAAGACCCCCGCAAGGAGGTCATGAACGTCCGCAACCTGTTCCCCGACAAGATCGCCCTCCGGCTGGACGAGTCCGAGCAGGTGGACATGGTCCTCGGCGACGGCGCACGCGATCGAGGCGCGCTGGCCGATCACATCTCCCCGGTTCCCGAGCAAGGGGCAGGCATCGGCTACGTCCGTCTGGAAACCTCGCCCGACCCGATCCGTGCCCGTGCCGGCTACGTCTCCGATGCCGACATCCGCGCCATGGTCGCCGACTTCGCCGAGGAGGCAAACCAGTGAAGATCATCATTCAGGGCACCCTCGCCGAGATCGACATGATCCCCTTCCGCCTCCTCGGCTCCCTGGTCGACTCCCCGCCACGGTTTGAGCTGGTGCTGTCCAACCTGGTCAACATCCGGCTGCGCCGCGACCCCTACAGCGCCTCCTACCGGTTCACCGCCGACGTGCTCGCCCCAGAGGAGGACAGGTGACCGACGCCCCCACCTCCCCATCCATCTCCTCGCCGGACGGCTCCGACCGCACTCTTCCCCGCCTCGTCCGTGACACTCTGCCCCTTGCCCTGGACGTCGCGGTGGAAGTCGCCAAACTCAACGGGGTCTGCATCCGCCCCCTCGAACTGCGGCGCCTTGACACCCACACCGGCATGACCGAGTCGTTCAATATCCCCTGCGGGACCACCCAGGAAGCCAAGTGCCCGCCGTGCGCTCAGCGCAACAAGCAGCTGCGCAAAGCCCAGTGCCGCGAGGGCTGGCACCTGGATCACGAACCCATCGCCGAACCCCATCCCTCCACCGAAGACCAGCGGTGGCTGATCGAGTTCCGGGCCGACGTGCAGGCCAAACGGGACGAGGCTGAGCAGGATGGGGAAGACACCCTCGACTGGGACGAGGCAATAGCCGGGATCGATGCGGAGATCAACGCCGCTGGGATGCGCGGCAACGTCCTGGGCGGGCGGACGGCTCCCAAGCGTTCCCGCTCGACAAGGCGGCGCCAAGATGCGCCGGACCTGCCCAAGCGGGCCAAGCAGGACACCACCCTCGGCCGGACCTTCATCGCCCCCGATGGCAGGGTCTACCGGCCGTCCCTGTTCGTCACGCTCACCCTGCCCTCCTACGGCAAGATCCGTTCCGGTCTGGGCGTGCCGGTCGATCCGAGCACCTACGACTACGCGGCGGCGGCTCGCGATGCGCTGCACTTCTCCAAGCTGGTCGACCGGTTCGTGCAGAACCTGCGGCGGGTGGCCGGCTACGACGTGCAGTACTTCGCCACCGTCGAACCACAAAAGAGGCTCGCTCCGCATCTGCACATGGCCATCCGCGGCACCATGCCCCGCGCGGAGATCAAGGCCATTGCCGCCGCGACCTACCACCAGGTGTGGTGGCCATCGGTCGATGAAGTCCGCTTCGACGGTGACCACCTGCCCATTTGGGCGGAACGAGCCGAGCTGGGTGACGGCGCCACCTACCCGGATGGACAGAGCGGCGACTACCTCGACCCTGTCACGGGTGAACTGCTGCCCACCTGGGACGAAGCCCTCGACCAGCTCGACACCGACGAGACGGCCGAACCCCTGCACGTGGTGCGCTTCGGTCCTCAAGTCGATGTTCAGGGCATCGTCGCCGGATCACCGGACGCACACAAGCGCATCGGCTACCTCACCAAGTACCTGACCAAGAACCTCGGTGACCCCCTCGACCCTGACGACCAAGACAACCAGGCCCGTCGTGACCACGCCGTGCGGATGGTCGAAGCACTGCGCTACGAACCGTGCTCACCGACGTGTCCGAACTGGCTGCGCTACGGCATCCAGCCCAAAGGCGCCAAGGCGGGCATGCTGCCGGGCCGGTGCAAAGGCAAGGCACACAAGGCCGAACACCTCGGCTACGCGGGCCGTCGGGTCCTGGTCTCACGCAAGTGGTCCAACAAGACCCTGCGCGAACACAAGCAAGACCGGCGGGCCTGGGTACTCGACATGCTCGGCCTTCCCGACGAGACGGTAACCGACCCGCACCGCTACGTCTGGCGGCCGGTCTCTTCCAAGGATCCCAACCGCACACCGCTGGCCAAACGCCTGCTGCGCGAAGTCGCCAACCGTCAGCGCACCCGCGCACGCCTGATCGAACTTCAAGCCAGAGCGGACGGACAACCCGTTTCAGATCTTTCGGTAATCGAGACTCGGGAGGCGGCATGAGCAAGAACCGCGACCAACTCATGACCGTTCCGGAGATCCTCGACGAACTCGGCGGGGTGTCCCGGCGCACCTTCTACCGCTGGCGGGAGATCGGCCACGCTCCGCAGGGCCTCAAGCTCCCGAACGGCGAGATCCGCATTTACCGCAGCGAGTTCACGGCCTGGCTTGAGACTCTTCGGGAGGCGGCGTGAACACCTCCTACGACGTGAAGTTCTGGGAGATCCGCCGGAACGAGACGAGCAAGACGCCGTCCTACGTGACCCGTTGGAAGGTCGGTGGTCGCCAGAAGTCGAAGACCCTGCGGACCAAGGCACTCGCCGAGAACCTCCTGTCGGACCTGCGGCAGGCAGCGAAGCGGGGGGAAGCCTTCGACATGGAGACCGGGCTCCCGCTCTCCATGCTTCAGGCCAAGAGCGCCCGGACGGTCTTCGAGTTCGTACGGGCCTACATCGACATGAAGTGGCCTCACGCGGCGGCCAAGAGCCGGGACAGCATGTCCGACGCGCTCTCGACGGTGCTCCCCGCGCTGACCAAGGATCGGCCCGGCCGTCCCGATGCCGAGACCCTGCGAACCGCCCTCCGCAAGTACGCGCTCCTCCCGAACTGCAAGAGCCTCGACGTTCCCGCCGAGATGGCGCAGGCGATCCGCTGGCTTGAGGCGGCCTCTCTCGACCTGGTGGACCTGGGCGAGACCAAGGTCGTGCGGCTGGCGCTGGATGCGCTCGCCCTTCGTCTGGACGGCAAGGCCGCGGCGCCGAACACGATCGCCCGTAAGCGGGCCGTCTTCCATGCCGTGCTGGAGTACGCGGTGGAGTTGGAAGAGCTGGCGGCCAACCCGCTGCACAAGGTCAGGTGGAAGCCTCCCAAGACCACCGAGACCGTTGATCCTCGCGTCGCGGTCAACCCCCGGCAGGCTCAGGAACTCCTGACCATGGTCACCTACGTCGGCAGGCGTGGCCGGGGCCGGCGACTCATGGCGCTGTTCGCCTGCATGTACTACGCGGCGTTGCGCCCGGGTGAGGCGGTCGGCCTGCGTCTCCAGGACTGCCACCTGCCCGCGAAAGGCTGGGGACGGTTGACGATCGACGTCTCCCGGCCCGAGGTCAACAGGCAGTGGACGGACAGCGGGGATGCCCACGAGGAACGGGGCCTCAAGCACCGAGGCAATGCCGACGTCCGGCCGGTGCCGATCCCTCCCGAACTCGTGAAGATCCTGCGGCAGCACATCGACGAGTACGGGACTGGCGCGGACGGGCGCATCTTCCGCAGCGAGCGCGGCGGCGTGATCGCCTCGACGGCCTACACCGAGGTCTGGCAGGAGGCACGGGCACTCGCTCTCACTCCGGCTCAGGTCGCCTCTCCCCTGGCCCGGCGGCCGTACGACCTGCGGCACGCGGCGGTCTCGCTCTGGCTCAACGCGGGCGTCCCCGCTCCCGACGTGGCCGAGCGGGCGGGCCATGGCGTGGACGTCCTGCTGAGGGTCTACGCCAAGTGCCTCGACGGACAGAAAGAGATCGCCAACCAGCGGATCAGTGACGCGCTGACCGCATGAGACGCACACCGCACGACCAGGGTCCCGGACACCACCGGGACCCTTCGGCGTTCCAGGGCCGGTTCTCGCCCGTACGGCACTCGGAAAGCCCGATGCCACCTGGGAAAACAGCCTCAAGATCATTGCGCGTATATTGCGCGACCACCGACATAGGGCCGCTCAGAGCGGCATACGGCTGCATGTCCCGGAAAAGCAAAAGAGCCCCTCGCGGGGCTCTGAGCTGGGGAAATCCCTGGTGGCAGGTGCAGGACTTGAACCTGCGTAGGCTGAGCCGACGGTTTTACAGACCGCTCCCTTTGACCACTCGGGCAACCTGCCGCGTCCTCCGCGTGCCGCGGCGACAGGAAAAGAATAGCGGACTTCCAGTGGGGTCGTGACATCCGCGGAGGGCACCCGCCGATAGATGGGCACACTGGGACTTTTGGGGCGGGCGTTGTCGCTCGTGCCGGTCTTGAGCGGGGCGGGCGAGGCAGGAGGGACGTCGCGATACGGGCGTGATACGGGGTTCGGCGGCGGGTATCGGGCGGGTGAGGCGGGCGGGCCGGGGGTGACCTGAGGGAGAGCCGGCCGTGGAGTGGGACGGCGGAGCGGGGTAGCGGAGTGGGACGACACGCTGTGGGCGAGGCGGGACACACTGCCGCCCCAGCATTGACAGGAGATGCTGGATAGGCTGATCCGTTACGTACGCGTCTACCGAACCTGCTCGCGGACGCCGCCGCGGTTCGCGGACCGCGATATTCGGGAGCCGGGCAGCGGGTGATAGTTCCAGCAGTTCAAAGGGGATTGGGCTTTGGCGGATTCATCGTTCGACATCGTTAGCAAGATCGATCATCAGGAGGCCGACAACGCGCTGAACCAGACGGTCAAGGAGGTCGGGCACCGGTTCGACTTCAAGGGTACCGGCGCGACGATCGCCTGGTCGGGTGGTCAGAAGGCCGTCGAGATCAAGGCCAACAGCGAGGAGCGCGCCAACGCGGTCCTCGACGTGTTCAAGGACAAGCTGATCAAGCGTGGCCTGTCGCTCAAGATTCTTGACGCGGACGAGCCCAAGCTGTCCGGCAAGGAGTACCGCCTTCTGATCACCCTCAAGGAGGGCATCGACCAGGAGCAGGCCAAGAAGATCTCGAAGATCATCCGGGATGAGGGGCCCAAGGGGGTCAAGGCCCAGATCCAGGGTGATGAGCTGCGGGTGAGTTCCAAGAAGAGGGACGAACTGCAGGAGGTCATCGCCCTTCTCAAGGGCAAGGACCTGGAGGTCGCCCTCCAGTTCACCAACTACCGGTAGACCGAGGGCCGGGCGGAGCCGTGACTCGCACGGTTACCGCCCTCCACTCTCAGATGCACGCTGCCGAGAGTGGAGTCGACGACAGGCGCTTCGGGCCACTCTCCTCCGGACGCGTTCAAAGCGATCATGAGGCTTGAGTGGCCCAGAGCCACCCGGTATCGGATGGTCCACCGCGACCGGACGGCTTCCTGCTTCCGAAAACGCACCGCCATGCTCAGCGGGTGCCCGCGACGGTTCCAGCGATGGACGCACGCGCCCTTCAGGCCGAGGCGAGGTGACGGCCCAGTCGTCTGATGGTCTCCGCGGCGAGCAGGGCGTGGCCCCGCATCGAGGCATGGATCATGTCTGAGCTGTACGTCGAGATATCGGCGCAGGCGGGGTGGCTCCACATGTCGACGACCAGCGCGCTGTGCCTGGCGGAGACCGCGCTCACCCGCTCGTTCAACCTCAGCAGTTTAGGACTGAGCGCCTCAAGCTGAGGGATGGCCGAGGCGATGTTCATGAGGCGGTACGTGATCACTGTCGCACCGGCCGCCCGTAATCCGCCGATGATGGCGTCCAGCTCGCCCTCGACCGCGTCCATGTCGACCACCGGGCGGAACAGGTCGTTGCCCCCGCAGATCACGGCCGCGAGGTCGGGCCCGAAGTCCAGTGCCCGGCCGAGCTGCTGTTCCCGCACCTCGGCGGCGACCAGGCCGCGCAGGCCGAGGTTCACATAGGCCAGGTCGGGCCGGCACCGGGCCAGCGCCTCCTGGGTCCGGTCCGCCCAGGGCAGGGTGCGGTAGCCGGGGGCAGGCTCGCCCAGCCCTTCGGCGAGGCTGTCGCCGAGCACCGCGAACCGCTTCCACGGGGCGGTGGCGAGGAGCCTGTCGGCCTCCTTCGCCGGGAGGTGGAAATCATCGGTTGAGACGTCTTCGGTCACGTTCACTGCCTTTCTGGGCATCGGTCCGGCCCAGCTGGTGGCCGACCCGCCTGCCGACAGCATAAGAACGAACGATCGTGCTATCAACACCCATCAAGCTGGAAATTGTCTGGTTGATTTAACAGAACGTTCGTGCTTAAAGTTTGACTCGCGAAGGACATGCTCGACAGCTGTTCCGGCACTGCTCGGCTCCGGACCACGGCGGGCCGGTCGCGCCGGGGAGCACGGCTCGGGCAGCCCGCCGCGTATGGTCTCCGCACCGGCTGTCGCCGATCAGTGACGAGCCGCTGTGCCGACGGGATCCAGTGGACGGGAACGGTTGAGATGACACAGGACGGGCGTGTGGTGCGCGGGGACCAGACCCGGCAGCGAATCCTGGACCGCGCGATGGCCATCGCGTCCCAGGACGGGCTCGAAGGGCTGTCGATCGGGCGCCTCGCCACCGACCTCGGGGTGAGCAAGAGCGGGCTGTTCGCACACTTCGGCTCGAAGGAGGAGTTGCAGATCGCGGTCGTACGGGCTGCCGAGGAGGTCTTCACCCGCGAGGTGGTCAAGCCGGCGCTGCGGACCGCGCCCGGCCTGCCACGCCTGGTCGAGCTGTGCGGGGGCTGGCTCGACTACTCAGAACGGCGGGTCTTCCCCGGCGGTTGCTTCTTCTACGCGGCGGGTGCGGAGTTCGACTCACGGCCTGGCCGGATCCGCGATCTGCTGGCCCAGGCACGCCGCGACTGGCTGCGCCTGTACGAGCAGACCATCCAGGACGCCCAGCAACTCGGCCAGCTCGACGCGGATGTCGAACCGGCCCAGCTGGCGTTCGAGTTCGACGCGCTCGCCACCGCGGCGAACTCGGCCGCGCTGCTGCTCGACGACGCCTTGGCGTACCGGCGCTCGCGCGCCGGGATCCGTGCCCGGCTGCGCGCCCTGGCCACCCGGCCGGAAGAGGTTCCCTGACGATTCCACAGCGAGGCCCAGTCCGGGTTACCTGAAATGCCGGTGGCCGAGAACCGGCCCCGGTCCCCCTTCCGCTTCCGCGGCGCGACCGTCTCTCCGGACCTTTCGCCGGCTCTTGACGCAACTTTTCCCGCCGGGGCCCCATCTATCAGGGGGACGGAAGGAAACACCGATGAGACCCTCACACGGATTCGCCGTACTCGCAGTCGCCGCCGTAGCGGCCACCGGCATGATCGCCACTCCGGCAGCGGCGAAGACGGACAACCCGGCCAGGTACGCCTGGCTCAAGAGCTGCCCCAAGGGAGACGGCAGCGTCCCCTGCGGTTCGTGGATGCTGACCCTGCGCAGCGGGAAGACCGTCAAGCTGCCCGACGCGCAGGTCCACCCCAGGTCCGCAGGTGGCAAGGTGGACAGGACCGCCAGCAACTCGATCTCCATCAGCGACGACGGCCGCTTCGTGAACTACTTCAAGGGCGGCGAACTCGTCGTCCGTGAAGTGAGCAGTGGAAAGGTCCACCCGCTGCCGGGTGGTACCGCGAGCCTGCCCAAGGGGATCGGCCAGAGCGACGTGGACACGACGCTCTCTCCTGACGGCTCGGCCATCGCGGTCGACTACTATGACGCCGCGAACAGGCTGCCGACCCTGGTCATCAACCTGAAGACCGGCGAGACGGCCAAGCTGCCGCCGAAGAACAGCCTGATGGGTTTCAGCCCCAGCGGGAAGTACCTGCTCACCTCCCGATTCACCGATGACAACACCACCGAGTTCGTGGTCTTCGACGCCGAAGGCAACAGGACGGCGAGCCAGATCATCCCGCAGATCGTGTCCAACAACGCGCCTGTCGCACTGGCCGACGACGGGAACACCGTGGCCCTGGTCATCTCCAGCGAATCGAGCAGGCCCCGCCTGCGTACCTATGACCTGTCCTCTGACACCGTCTCCGAGGCGATCGGAATCGGCATGCCCAAGGGCGAGGCCGCGCAGCGTCTCTCCTGGGACACGGCCGGCTCGCTCACCCTCTGGACCAGCCGCAGCGACCAGGAGGGCGAGCTGGGCTCCGCCGTGAAGCGAACGCTGAACGCCGAGACCGGGAGCACTCACAAGCTGGACTCCTTCAGACTCAGGAAGAACGCGTGGGTCTGGTGGCTGCCCGGCGAGTGACCGTGAATTATCTTCGCTTTTATGGGGAAAATTCATGACAAGATCAATGACCGGCTGCGCGAGTTCATCAAAGCGCAGCCGGTCTATTTCGTGGCGACGGCTCCCGAGCAGGGCGGTCACGTCAACATGTCCCCCAAGGGATACGCCGACACCTTCGCCGTTCTCGACGACACCACCATCGCCTACCTGGACCTGGACGGCAGCGGGGTGGAGACCATCTCCCACCTCCGCCAGAACGGCCGGATCACGGTCATGTTCTGCGCCTTCTCCGGCCCTCCCAACATTCTTCGCCTGTACGGCACCGGCCGGGTCGTCGTACCGGAGAGCCCTGACTTCGCCACACTGATCAAGAGCTTCGGCCCGCACCCGGGTGTGCGGTCGATCATCGTCGTCGACTGCGACCGCATCGCCGACTCCTGCGGCTTCTCCGTGCCGTTCATGTCCTTCGACAGTGACCGGACGCTGCTGGACGAGTGGGCGGGCCGCAAGGACGTCCAGGAGCGGCGTGCCTACCGGGCGAAGAAGAACCGCGAGAGCATCGACGGCATCCCCGGTCTCTCCTCCGAGGAGACCGACCCGGTCACCCAGCACTCCTGAGACCACCGCCTCACCCGGACCGGCCCCTGAGGACCGGCCTTTTCGCCCTGGTCCGACCGGGCTTTCTCCGAGGTCGGATGACACCCATGATGCCAAGCGACACGAGGGTGTCAGTGCGCGGGCGTTCGGTTCGCCGTGCCTGATGCTCCCAGACCCGCGGGTGGGCCTGTGCGTGGTGTCAGGAGAGGCCTTCGGGGAGGATCGGACCGGATTTCGGCGGAAGCCGTAGATGAGGCTCGGCGTGCGGGTGGTGGCGCGATCAGGACTGGCTGACCGGTGACCCACTGCGCCGCCTCCGCCGCCGGGCACGCGCACCGGACCGGACCCGGGCGCTGCCTCGGGCCGAAATGGAGGCGTTGCCGACCCGCCCGGACCTGGCCCTGCGCGAGCGCGCCCAGCAGATCGACGCCGAGCCGGCCGGGCTCGGTGGCCGGGAGACGCAGGTCACATTCGTCTATGTCACAGGGGGTCGGGCTACCCCGTCTCAGGGGGTGTAGCCATCAACGACCACAGAGGAGCACACCATGGACGCGCGACTCAACTACTTCGCCGACCCGACCGCCGGCAAGGTCCTCAAGTACTTCATGTCGGCGGGAAAGGTGCTCAAGGACTCGCCGCTGCCGACCGCCACGCAGGAACTGGTGGCGCTTCGGGTAAGTCAGATCAACGGCTGCGCCGTCTGCATCGACATGCACACCAAAGAGGCCGTCGCTGCCGGCGAGACCTCGGTGCGACTGAACCTGGTCGCTGCGTGGCGGGAGGCCACGGTCTTCACCGAGGCCGAGCGTGCCGCGCTGGAGCTGGCGGAGGAGGGGACCCGGGTCGCGGATGCGGCCGGTGGGGTCAGCGACGAGGTGTGGGCGTACGCCGCCAAGCACTACGACGAGGGGCAGCTCGCCGCCCTGGTGCTCCTGGTCTCCTTCATGAACACGGCGAACCGGCTGAACATCATCACCCGGCAGCCGGCCGGCGACTACGTGCCCGGGCAGTTCCACTGAACGGCATCGGCAACTGACTCGGGGTCCGGCTGCGGGCTCCGAGCCCCCGGGCTCGGGGGCGTTACTCTGGCGTGCCGGCGGCTCGGATGATCACCAGAAGATGCCTGCGCCGGCGAGTACGGCCGGGTGAGAGGGGTTCAAGGGGAGGGGGTTCGGCGTGAGCAAGGTCGAGGAGTTCGAGGAGCTGCGGCCGCTGCTGTTTTCGATCGCCTATCGGATTCTGGGGAGTGTGGGTGAGGCCGAGGACGCGGTGCAGGAGACATGGCTGCGCTATGACGGCTTGGCGACCCGGCCCACGTCGACCAAGGCTCTTCTGTCGGCCGCGGTGACGCGGATCTCGATCGATGTGCTGCGCTCCGCGCGGGTGCGGCGGGAGGCGTACGTGGGCCCGTGGTTTCCCGAGCCGCTGCTGAGCGATCCGTATCAGGATCCGGCGCGGTCGGTGGAGCTGGCCGACTCGGTGTCGATGGCGGCGTTGCTGCTGCTGGAGCGGCTCAGCCCGCTGGAGCGTGCGGTGTTCGTGCTGCGGGAGGTGTTCGGCTTCGGGTTTGACGAGGTCGCCGCAGCGGTGGGGCGATCGGAGGCGGCGTGCCGGCAGCTGCTGGTGCGGGCGCGGCGGCATATGGAGGCCGGGCGGCCGCGCTTCGAAGCGGTCCGCAAAGAGCGGGAGGAACTGGCGTCGCGGTTCTTCGACGCCCTCCGCGAAGGCGACGTCGCCGGCCTGCGGGAACTGCTCGCCGCCGACGTATCGATGGTCGGTGACGGCGGCGGCAAGGCCCCGCAGCTGGCCAGGGCCGTCATCGGCGCCGAGAACGTGGCCCGGTTGCTTGCCTCCCTCTTTCCCCGGTTGGCCCGGATCGACGTGACGTTCGAGCCGCACGAGGTCAACGGCCAGCCGGGCGCGATCTTCCGCGACCGGGACGGCAAGGTGCTCCACATCCTGGCGCTCGATGTACTCGACGGGCAGATCCAGACGATCCGCTCGGTGATCAATCCCGACAAGCTCGGGCACGTGGGCCCGGTAGCGGACGCCTGGGCAATCGACCGCGAAGTAAGACAGGCACGCCGGCGCACGGAATGACCGCAACACCGGCAGGGCATTTCGCCATCCCGGGGACGAGGCAAGGACCGGCCGGAGTGCACACCGGCCGCACCGCCGCTGACACCGAGGGTCCGGTGGGCACGGAACGGTGAGTCCGGCTTGGTGTCACATTCGCTGACATGATCATCGTGAGTCAGTGTGTTACCAGGCACAACGAGTGTGTTTCCAAAAGCCGGTGTTCGCCCGTGCCCTGCTGCGCGCGTCGGCGGTATCGGCGGTCAGCGGTTGTGGTCGGCCCTGCGTCACCATGCTGCGGTGGCGAGCACGCCCGCTGACACTCTCATGTCGCCTGGCACATGACGGCAGCCGGTCAGCCTTGACCGAGGCGTACAGTAGCCCGTACGTAACGGACGCCCCCCGAATGTCCGGAAGACTCGGGGGGGCCTCAGTGGGATTGTTCCGCCGCTTGAGTGTTTGCGTCGTCGTGGTCGTCGTGGTCATGGGGGCGGGCGTCCCCGCCCAGGCCGGGGGCGCGAGGTCTCCGGTCCGGTACGCGGGGCTCGACGGATGCGTCTGTGCTCCGTGGAAGCTCTGGGTACGCGGCGGCAGGGTGGTCAGCCTCACCGACGCCCGGGTGTTCTCCAGGGGCAGGCAACGGGCTCCGCTGGCCCTGTCGCCCAACGGTAGGTATGTCACTTATTTCCAGCTCGGCGACGGGGCGCTGGTGGTACGGGAGATGACGACCGGCGAGATACGCACGGTGCCCGGCGTGAAGTGGTCGAGCGCCATGCGCGCGGCGCGGATCGAACTCTCTCCCGGCGGGCGGTACGTGGTGCTGGGCATCCGGTGGGGGCACCGGATCCTGGACACGTACAGCGGTAAGAGTGTCCCGGTGCCGCCGGGGCTGCGGCCTTGGAGCTTCAGCCCCGACGCGAGGTTCGTGCTGGTGGTGGATGACTCGTTCCAGGCGGGGATCTACTCGATGTCGCCCTTCGCCGAGTGGGGACGCGTCCCGGTGGGAGGCGCGCTCGGTCCTGACGGGGAGACCGTGGCCCATTTCACGGCGCGTGACGCGGGGATCGGCCTGTGGAACGTGTCCGCGGGCAGCGCGCTGAGGCACGGCCCCATCCCCGTGCCCCGTGGCAGGACCCCTACCAGGCTGCGTTGGAACGGCAAGGGCCACCTCGACCTGCAGACGGTCACCCCGCGCAGGTTAAGGAGAGGGGGAGGCACTCGCTACGCCTGGTATCGGGTCGACCCGGAGTCAGGCCGGACGGAGCGGATCGGCGGCTTCATCGTGCCCGGATCCGTCCACAACCCGATCATCACCGGTCTGACGCCCTGACCCGCCTCATCCGGCGGGGTCAGCGGCGGCAAGCGGTCAGCGGCGGTACCCGGCCATGCGCTCCAGGCGGGCGACGCGCTCGGCGGTGGGCGGGTGGGTGGAGAACATCCGGCCGAGCCCCGCACCGCGGAAGGGGTTGGCGATCATCAGGTGGGAGGCGGAGGCGATCCGCCCGTTCTCCGGGAGGGGCAGATGGCGGGTGCCCATCTCGATCTTTCTCAGTGCCGAGGCGAGTGCCAGCGGATCGCCGGTCAGCCGAGCCCCTGACTCGTCCGCCTGGTATTCGCGGGAGCGGGAGATGGCCATCTGGATCATCCCGGCCGCGACCGGGCCCAGCACGATCATGAGGAGTGCGCCGATGAATCCGGGACCCTCGTCGTCCTCTCCGCCGCCGAAGAACAACCCGACGTAGCCGAGATAGGTGATCATGGTGGCGAGCGCTCCGGCCACCGAGGAGATCAGGATGTCGCGGTTGTAGACGTGGGAGAGCTCGTGCCCGATGACACCGCGCAGCTCGCGCTCGTCGAGTATCTGAGTGATCCCGTAGGTGACGCAGACGGCGGCGTTACGAGGGTTGCGCCCCGTCGCGAAGGCGTTGGGCTGCATGGTCGGCGAGACGTAGAGCCGGGGCATGGGCTGGCGGGCCTGTGTGGAGAGCTCACGCACGATCCGGTAGAGCAGCGGCTGCTCGACCTCACTCACCGGCCGGGCGCGCATGGCCGACAGCGCGATGCGGTCGGAGAAGAAATAGGCGGCACCGTTGGTCACCAGCGCGACCAGAACCGCGATCTGCACGCCTGCGCCGCCTCCGAACCACGCCCCCACCACGATGATCACCGCGGACAGTGCGCCGAGAAGGACCGCGGTACGCAGACCGTTGTGGTGCACTACACCCCCCTTTCGGTTGATGCCGATTCACCTGTGACAACGTTTCCAGCCAGGACAAACGTTCCCAGGTGTTTCAGCCCGCGGCGATCAGTGCTCCGGGGACGAGGTCGAGGACCAGTTGGGGGGCGACCGAGAACGCGACCGCGACGATCCCGGCCACCGCGATCGCCACACCGGCAGGTATCCATCCGGCGGCGCGGCCGGCCGTTTCCGTGCCCTCGGTGGCCGGAGTGAAGATCCGCACCACCCAGGCGATGTAATAGTAGAGGCCCGCGACCGTGTTGACCGCCATCACCACGGCCAGCCAGCCGCCGCCACCGCCGAGAAGCTCCCGGAACACCACGATCTTGGCGAAGAGCCCGGCCAGCCCCGGGGGCAGGCCCGCCAGGCAGATCAGGAAGAAGGCCAGTGCCAGTCCGGCCACCGGGTTCCGGAACGCCAGGCCCCGGTAGTCGTCCAACTCCCCCCTGCCGGAGCGCCTCGACACCAGCGTGACCACGGCGAACGCCCCGAGGTTCATCGCCGCGTAGAAGACCAGGTAGGCGATCGAAGCGTTCATCGCCTCGTGGCGCCCGGTGCCGAGGGGAGCGAGGATGTAGCCCGACTGGGCGACGGACGACCAGGCGAGCAGCCGCACCGCATGGCGCTGGCGCATGGCCAGGAGGTTACCCACGGTCATGGTGAGCGCGGCGATGATCGCGATCAGCGGGACCCAGATGGCGCCCTGGCCGCCCAGGGCGACGACCAGGATGAGGATCAGTCCGGCGAACCCGGCAGCCTTGGAGATGACGGAGAGCAGGGCCGCGACGGGGATGGGCGCACCCTGGTAGACATCGCCCGCCCACGCGTGGAACGGCACCGCCGCGATCTTGAAGGCGAACCCGGCGAGGACCAGCACCACCGCCACGGTGACCACGGCGGGCAGGTCGTAGCCGATCTTTAGTGAGGAGGCGTAGGCGGTGTCGACACCGTCCAGGACGAGCCTCAGGCCGGGCGCCCCGAGAACACGCTGCTGCAGAGCCTGGGCGATCCGGTCGAGGTAGACGGTTCCGGTCGTCCCGTACAGCAGGGAGACCCCGAAGAGCATCACCGCCGTGGAGACCACGGAGACCAGGAAGAGCTTGACCGCGGCCTCGGAGCTCCGGCCGTCGTAGCGTCTGAGCGCGGTGAGCGCGAACACCGGCAGCGAGACGAGCTCCAGGGCGACCACCAGCATGATCAGGTCACGGGAGGCGGGCAGGGCGACGGCACCCGCCAGCGTGCAGAGCAGCAGGAAGTACCACTCGCCGACGGGGATGTCCCCGAAGGAGAGCTCTGCCGCCGAGAGCAGCACCACGACGATTCCGGCCGCCAGTGCGAGTCCCGCGAAGACCAGTGTGAAGTCGTCGACCACGAACGAGCACGGCGCCGCGGCGGCCGGATTCACCGCCTGTTCGGTGTTCAGGGGGGCGATGGCACCGATCACCGCGTGCGGGGAGCCGAGCAACCCCTCCGGCACGCAGAAGGTCCGCAGCGGGTCTCCGGTGCGCAGTGCCTGCGAGACCACCACCGCCAGGGCACCGATCACCCCTGCCAGGGTGACCGCGCCGAGCGCCGGCCGGACGTACGGCCTGCGGGGCAGGAAGGCGTCCAGGAGCAGCACCAGCCCGGCGGTGAGGGCGAGGATCAGCAGCGGCGCGACCGCGTAGTAGTCGATCGACTGGATCACGGTGCCCCCACCAGGGTCCGGACCACCGGATCGGTGAGCAGGAGGAGCGCCTTGGGCCAGAGCCCGAACAGCAGGATCAACGCGATCAGCGGCACCCAGGCGGCCAGCTCGTAGCCCATGACGTCGGGCATCTGCGGCCTGCCCGCGCTCACCGCTCCCGGCGGGTGCGTGTCTCCCCCACCCGCGGCCGCGGGGAGGTCCTCCTCCTCGCCCGCCCTGGATCCGAGGGCGTCGTCCTCGGATCCGGTCGGGCCCGTGGAGGGGAGGGCATCCGTGCCGGCCGCGGCGAGGATCGGGACGTGGACGGTCTCGGTGCTCCGGCCGTGGGTGACGCGGGAGAGCATGAGCAGGAAGTAGGCGGCGGTCAGCACGGTGCCGAGACCTCCGAGAGCCATGAAGACCAGGTAGAGGGGGCCGGACAGGCCCGTGGCCGGTTCGAAGGCGCCGAGGAGGGCCAGCATCTCACCCCAGAAACCCGCCAGCCCCGGCAGCCCGAGTGAGGCGACGCAGGCGAAGGTGAGCAGGGAACCGAGGTGGGGAAGGCGGGTCAGCATGCCGCCACCGAGGGCGGGCATGTCCGAGGTGCCGTAGCGCTCCTTGATTGCCCCGGCGACGAAGAACAGCAGGGCGGTGATCAGGCCGTGGGCGATGTTGCCGAACAGCGCGCCGTTGATCCCGACGGGGGTCAGCGTGGCGAAACCGAGGAGCACGAAACCCATGTGGCCGACCGAGGAGTAGGCGATCATCCTTTTGAGGTCGCGCTGGGCGAGGCAGGCCAACGAGCCGTAGATGATGCCGATCACCGCGAAGGCTCCGAGCCAGGGGGCCACAGCGGCGGCCCCGTCGGGCAGGACCGGGATCGCGATTCTGGCGAAACCGTACGTACCCATCTTGAGCAGCACCCCCGCCAGGAGCACCGAGCCGACGGTGGGCGCCTCGGTGTGGGCGTCGGGCAGCCAGGTGTGCAGCGGCCACATCGGGGCCTTGACCGCGAGACCGATGCCGACGGCCAGGAAGGCGATGATCTGCACCGAGCGGGACATGCCCGTCCCCCGCGCCTGGGCCAGAGCGGTCATGTCCAGGGTGCCGGTCTGCGACCAGATGATCAGTAGGCCGAGCAGGAGGACCACCGAGCCCAGCAGGGTGTAGAGGATGAACTTGGTCGCCGCCGCCCGGCGGGCACGTCCTCCCCAGATGGCGATCACGAAGTACATCGGGATGAGGACGACCTCGAAGAACACGAAGAACAGCAGCAGGTCGAGCGCGAGGAATGTGCCGATCATGCCCACTTCGAGGACGAGCAGCGTGAACACCAGTGCCCGTGGCCGGTTACCGCCGCGTCCGGGGCTCAGCAACTGCCCGGGGCCGTCGGCGCGGCCCCGGCACAGGTAGACGAAGCAGAGAAAGGTCAGCAGCGTGGTCAGCACGACCAACGGCAGTGAGATCCCGTCCACGCCGAGGTGGAACCTGAGGTCCAGGCCGGGGATCCAGGCCAGGTCGGTCACGAACTGCACGCGGGCGGCGTCACCGTGGTCGAACGCGGCGGCCAGCACCACCGACAGTGCGAAGGTGACCCCGGAGACGGCCGGCCCGTGCACCCTGAGCAGCCGCTCCCTTGCCGCCGTATCCGCACCGGACGGCACGAGCAGCACGGTGGCTCCGGCGAGCGGCACGCCGAGAAGTGCGATCAGGAGCCAGCTCATGGCGCGGCCACCTCACAGAAATTCGGCCCCGGATTCGGCTCTGGGTTCGCTTCCAGGTTCGGCACTGAGTTCGGTCGCCGGGGAGAGGTCAACGGCGCGTCACCGCCAGACGGGTGGAGAGCGGTACGGCGGCGCCCACGCCGCCCCGGGGGGACAGAGAGCTCACCCGAAGATCACCGCCCCGGCCGCGATCAGGAGGACGCCCGCCAGCAGGCCGGTGACGTAGAGCTGGGCGTTGCCGTTCTGCACCAGGCGGACCAGCCCCGCCAGTCTCAGGGTCGTCCGGCCCGAGCCGCGTACCGTGCCGTCCACCACGCGGTTGTCCGTGCGGACGACGAGGCGCGCGAGGAGCAGCACGGGCCGGACGAGGAGCCCGGTGTAGACGGAGTCGACGTAGAAGGCCCGCTCGCAGGGGACGCGGAAGGGGCCGAGCACGCGGGCCGGGTCGGTCTGGGGCGCGGAGCGCCACACCGCGTAGACCGCCCCCGCGCCCAGCAGTGCCACCGTGAGGCTGAGGGCGGCGGTGCCCCAGTGGACGTCGCCGATGCGGGCGAAGCCGAGGAGCAGGGCCGGAACGGCCAGCACGACGATGGGCCAGCGCATGCTGGCCGGCACCTCATGTACGGCAGGTACGGCGGCGTGGGCCTCGCCCGCCACGGGCTCGGGCCGCGAGGCACGCTGCCCGAAGAAGGTGCGCAGCCACGCGCGGGTGGCGTAGGCGCCGGTCACCGCGATCGTGGCGAGGGCGCAGCCGTAGAGCAGGAGGGCCGCGGCATCGGTCAGCGGGCCCGCGGACAGGGAGTGCTCGATGCCCGTCAGCATCTCGTCCTTGCTGAAGAAGCCACTGGCCGGAGGCAGGCCCATCAGGGCGGCGAAGCCGATCGTCATCGCGGCGAAGGTGACCGGAAGCCCCCTGCGGAGACCTCCCATCGTGCTCATCAGGTTGGAGCCGACCGCGTGGATCACCGCTCCGGCGCAGAGGAAGAGCAGTGCCTTGAAAGCCCCGTGGGTGATCAGGTGGAAGATCGCGGCGTCCCGTGAGCCTGCGGCCAGGGCACCCGCCATGTAGGCGAGCTGGCTGATCGTGGAGTAGGCGAGGACACGCTTGAGATCGTCCTGGGCCAGGGCGGCGAGGGCCGCGCCGAGCATGCCGAGGGCGGCCAGGACCGCGAGCACGTCCAGGGTGGGCCGGGCGCCGAGGAAGGCGGGGTAGAGCCGGGCGACGACGAAGATCCCGGCGGCGACCATGGTGGCCGCGTGGATGAGGGCGCTGATCGGTGTCGGTCCTGCCATCGCGTCGGGGAGCCAGACGTGCAGCGGAACCTGGGCGCTCTTGCCCGCGACCCCGGCCAGCAGCAGCATGGTGGCGGCGATGAGGGTGCCGGACGACATCTCGGGGACCCCGGCGATGACGTCGGCGATCCTGAAGCTGCCGGCCGCCGTCCCGAGGACGAAGATGCCGAACAGGAAGCCGACGTCGCCGATCCGGGTGACGAGGAACGCCTTGATCGCCGCTCGCGAGTTGGCCCGCTCCTCCCACCAGTGCCCGACCAGCAGGTACGAGCACAGGCCCATGATCTCCCAGCCCACGTAGAGGACCAGGAGGTCCGCCGCGTAGACGACCAGCAGCATGGCGCTGGTGAACAGGCTGATGAAGGAGCTGTAGGACGGGTAGCGCCGGTCACCGCGCAGGTAGCCGATGGAGTAGACCTGCACGGCCAGCGCGACCACGGTGACCAGCACCGCGATCGACGCGGCGAGGCCGTCGACGAGCAGCCCGACCGAGATCGGCACCGATCCCGTCTCGATGACGGTGAACGTCGCGGTGACGCCGTCGGCCGCGGCCTGGCCCCCGCTCCCGATCGGGACCCGCGGCTCGATTCCGCCCTGGCCGGTGGCCGCCCAGGTGGCGTAGGCCAGCCAGATCGCCAGGGCGGTGGAGATCGCGGTGGGCAGCACGGCGATCCAGGCGGCCCGGCGGTTGGCGCCGGCGTTGAGGTCTGTGCCGGGGGTGCGGGACGTCGCGCCGCGAAGCCCCCGGGGGAAGCGGGAGCCGAGAAGCCCGGTGGCCGCGGCGAGGAAGGGCAGCAGGATCACGAGCGAGGCGACAGTGATCATGACGCGTCACCCGGCCTGGTGTCCGTCTCGGATCCGGCGGGAAACCGGGACTGCCGCGTGCGGGTCGCGGTCCGGGTGCGGCCCTGAGGCAGGCTCCGGGTCTCGGCCGGGGCCTGCTCCGGGCTCTGGGTCCGAGGTGGGGAGTGGGCACCGGCCTCGCCGGGGAGTGCCTCTCCGGCGGGGTCGGTGGATCCGGGATCGGTGGGCTGGATGCCATCGGGTCCGGGGTCGACCGGCCCGGGGTTCGTGGCCCCAGGGTCGGTGGGCTCGGGGTCGGTGGGCTCGGACAGGGAGCGGAGGCGGTCGAGGTCGATGGTCCGGCGGTTGCGGTAGAGCGCGAGAACGATCGCGAGACCGAGACCGACCTCGGCGGCGGCGATCACGATGACGAACAGGGTGAGCACCTGCCCGCTGTGCAGCCGGTCGCGCAACCAGACGTCGAAGACGACCAGGTTGAGGTTGACGGCGTTGAGCATGATCTCGACGGACATCAGCACGAGGATCGTGTTGCGCCGGGCGAGCACGCCGTACACGCCGATGGAGAAGAGCAGTGCCGAGACGACCAGGGGGTAGACGACGTGCACCTTCAGTCCCTCCCGCGAATGTCGGTGCGAGACAGGACGATGGCGCCGATCAGTGCCGCCAGCAGCAGGACCGAGAGCACTTCGAACGGGAGCACCCAGTTGCGGAAGATGCTCGCGCCGAGTTCCCCGGCCGAACCGCCGCCGGGCTCAAGCGGGACGTAGGCCATCCGGAAGCCGTCGACGACGACGGTGACCAGCACGGCCGCGGTGGCGATCGCCACGATCACGGCGGTCGGCCGGTTCGAACTGTCGAGGTCGGCGCTCCTGCCGATCGGAGCGCGGGTGAGCATGATGCCGAACAGCAGCAGGACGACGATCGCGCCGACGTAGATCAGCACCTGGACCCAGGCGACGAACTCGGCGGTGAGGACCAGGTAGCACCCGGCCAGCGCGCCGAAGCAGACCACCAGCCACAGGGCGGCGTGGACGAGTTGTCTGGTGGTCACGGTAAGCAGCGCCGACCCGACGGCCACCGCGCCCAGCAGGAGGAAGACGATCTCCTGCCCGGTCGGCGACAGATAGGACGGCGCCTCGGTCATGTCTCCTCCTCGGGCTCTCCACTCGGATCCGTGGAAGAAGTCTGCTCCGGCGGGGCCGCCTTCGGAGGAACGTCACCCTTGCCTGTGGATAACTTCTCGGTGGACGACTCGCCTGTGGACGGAGTGTCCTTCTTGGGGAGGGCACCCGGCGGCCGGATGGCCCGGACGCTCGCGTGTCCCGCCGAGGGACCTGTCCTGGACGGTCTGCCGGGTGGCGGAACACGTCGCGCGGGTGGCTCCTCGGGAACTCCCGGGGCCTCGGGCGCGGGAGTCGCGGCAGCCTGGGGAGCCGGCGTGGGACGGGGGCGGACCGGGCGGGAGGTGGCCGCCAGTTCCTTCGGCGGCTCGGCGCCCGGCTCGTGGGCCGGGGGCGGCGGGACGGTCTGGGCCCAGGCGGCCAGCTTGTCCTTCTCATGGAGGAGGTTGCGGATGTCGCCCTCGGCGTACTCGAACTCCGGAGACCAGAACAGCGCGTCGAACGGGCAGACCTCGATGCAGATCCCGCAGTACATGCAGAGGGAGAAGTCGATCGCGAACCGGTCGAGCATGTTGCGGGCGCGGGGACGGCCCCCCTCCGGGGCGGGGAGGGTCTCCTTGTGGGAGTCGATGTAGATGCACCAGTCGGGGCACTCACGAGCGCAGAGCATGCACACCGTGCAGTTCTCCTCGACCAGCGCGATCACCCCCCTGCTCCTCGGGGGCAGATCCGGCCGGACTTCGGGGTACTGCTGAGTCACCGATCTGCTCAGCATGTGGCGAAGGGTGACGGAGAGTCCCTTCACCAACCCCACTCCTGGTATCCGTGCCACAACTCAACATCATGACGCACAGTGGGGCGCTCGGGAATGCGGTGGGCCCTCCAGACCGTCACAACACAGAGATCACCCGGGTTATCCACAGAAGTTATCCACAGACTGTGTGTTCGATAATCGCCCTCCAACCGCCGAGCCAACGCCGAAGAGACTGCGGACATCCTGAAAAAATCGTATTGTTCGGCACATGTCCCACCAGTACGGACCAGCCTGGCAGCCGCAACCACCGGCACGATCCAACACCGCGTGGAGCGTGGTGTGGGCGCTGGTGCCCCTGTTGACCTGCGGCGTCGGGACGCCGTTCGTCATCGGCCACGCCGCGCGCCGGCTGCGGAGCCCGTTGCTGGCCCTCGCCGCCGCCCTCTACGGCCTCGGCATCGGCACCTTCGTGATCGCCGCCGGGATCTACGGGAGCTCTGATCTCATCCCGGTCTGGCTGGACGCCATCGGGCTGATCGGCCTGTTCGGCAGCTGGCTCGGCGGGCTGGGCCACGCGCTGATCCTCAGGGGAGAGGTGTTCCGGCCGCGGCCGTTCCAGGAGTTCCACCCGCGGCCGGCCCCGGAGTACGGGCGCCCGCCCCAGCCGGTGCCCCACCAGACCGGCCCCACGGTGGTCTCGGTCCAGCACCCGCCCGCGCAACGGCCGGCGCAGCGGCACCCGGGGCCCGCGCAGCACGGCGGATACCAGCAGGCACAGCACCATCAGCGTGACGACCGGCCGCCCCAGTACGTGCAGAGCCACTTCACGCAGGGCCAATTCCCCCAGGGCCCGCCCACCCACGCCGTACAGGGCCAGAACCCCCAAAGCCCGCAGAACACCCCGGCCCCCCAGGGCTGGCTGGGGCCCTACCGCCTGATCGGCAACCTGGGGAAGGGCGGTCAGGGGACGGTCCACCTCGCGCTCACCCCGCAGGGGCAGAAGGTCGCGATCAAGGTGCTGCACGAGCACTTCAACGGCAATCAGGTGGTCAGGGAGCGATTCCTGCGGGAGGTGGAGGCGACGCGCAGGGTGGCGACCTTCTCCACGGCCCGGGTGCTGGACGTGAACATCAACGAGGACCAGGCGTACGTCGTCAGCGAGTACGTGGAGGGCGTCTCCCTGGAGCAGCTGGTCCGCGACAAGGGTCCGCGCGACGAGGACGGGCTGACCCGGCTGGCCCTGGCCACGGCGGGCGCGCTGGCCGCGATCCACCGGGCCGGCGTGGTGCACCGGGATTTCAAACCGGCCAACGTGCTGATCGGCGCCGACGGACCCCGCGTGATCGACTTCGGCATCGCCCGGGCCCTCGACCAGGTCACCGCGACATCGGGCAGCATCATGGGCACCCCCGCCTACATGTCGCCCGAGCAGCTCGCGGGCGAGACGATCGGCCCGGAGACCGACGTGTTCAGCTGGGCCTCGACCATGATCTTCGCCGCTTCCGGCCGGGTGGCCTTCGGTGAGGACACCATCCCCGCGATCCTGAACCGGGTGATCAACCACCAGCCGGACCTGACGGCCCTGCCCCAGTCACTGCGCCCGCTGGCCGCGGCCTGCCTGGACAAGCAGCCCCGCAACCGGCCCACGGCCTCCGACATCATGCTGCGGATCGTGCAGTAGACATGCCCGGCCGGCAGGTCAGGGGACCGCGTCCTTCGCCTCCGCCGTCAGGTCCAGGTATTCCTGGTGGGTCAGCGAGCGAGCCTGGAACTCAAGGCCGTTGCCCGCGGCGAAGCGCTCGACGTCCCCCGCGTTCCAACGTCCCGGCAGGTGGAACAGCCCCCCGCCCACCAGCAGGCCGGTCACGCCGGACTCCGCCGAGTAGAGCAGCAGCTCGGAGGCGTCCAGCTCGCGGGTTCTGCGCGCGGTCTCCAGCAGCAGACGGCCGTGGACGACCACCAGTCGGCAGTGCGGCTGGCCCCCGCGCCTGAGCACGCGCCCCTGGACGGTCTGGTCGCGGGACCTGCGGCGGCCGACCCCGATCACGACGACGGCCCCGACGACCGTCAGCCCGGCCAGCACCAGGGCGGCGACCCCGAGCGGCCCCATTCCCCAGGTGACGTCTCCCTGAGTGACGTCTCCCCTGGTGACGTCGGCGCGGGTATTGGTCAGGTTGAGGAGCACCAGCGCCACGAAGGCCGCCCCATAGGCGAGCACCGCCCACATGAGCACGTACAGCAACTGCTCGCGCCACCACACCTTCGGCGAGCTCAGCGGCGGCCTGAGGCTTCTCGCACCGGGCACGCGCAGGCGCGGCAGGGGCGCGGGCGCCCTGCGCCAGGTCACCGCGCGCCACCTCGGCGACCTGCGGGCCAGCGCGACCCTGGCCTGCTGCGGGGTGTCGAACGCCCGGAACTCGAACTCCAGCCCGTTGCCCGCGGCGAACGCCTCCACCGCTCTCCTCGACCGGGACCCCGGAGCCTCCAGCATGACCAGGCCGGACTCGTCGAGCACCGCCAGGCCGTACCTCGTCCTGCCCCTGCCGGGGTAGCCGAAGATCAGCAATCTGCTCGCCCGGCCCGCACCGGCGAGCGGCAACCGCACCGGTGAGTGTTCTGGCACATCGACGACCAGTTCGTCGTTTTCCACGGCAAGCGCGAGGGTCATCCGTTCCGTCCTTGGCAAGTGATGTCGCAGGGTGCACTGCTCCCTGCCCAGGGTGAGCGCTTCGAACGTCAGATCATCCGTACGGTGGGCCGAGCGGGAAACCGGTGCGGGCGCGCGGTGCGAGGTTACCCGGCGATGACCCTGACGACTCCCGTCAGCGCGAGCTGGACCAGCGCCAGCGGCACCAGGCCGACCCAGGCGAGCCTCTGCAGCTGGTCCTCGCGGAGCCTGGGATAGCTCACCCTCAGCCAGATGACCACGAAGACCAGCAGGAAGACCTTGATGAGCATCCACACCGGCCCCGGCAGGAGGGGGCCGTGCCAGCCGCCCAGGAACAGCACGCTGGTCAGCGCGGAGACCACGATGATCCCCGCGTACTCGGCCAGCATGAACAGGGCGAACCTGATGCCCGTGTACTCGGTCATCGGGCCCATGATGAGCTCGGAGTCGGCGATCGGCATGTCGAACGGCGGGCGCCGGAGCTCGGCGAGTCCCGCGACGAAGAAGACCACGCCGCCGATCGCCTGCCAGGGCAGCCACCACCACTGCCAGGCCGCCACGATGCCCGGCAGGGAGAGCGTACCCGCCGCCATCGCGACGCTGGAGGCCGCGAGGACCAGCGGCAGCTCGTACGACATGAGCTGGGCCGCCGAGCGCACTCCGCCCAGGACCGAGTACTTGTTGCCCGACGACCAACCGGCCATGATCGAGCCGAGCACGCCGACCCCCATCACGGCGAGGACGAAGAACAGCCCGGCGTCCAGGTCGACCCCGACCAGCCCCGGCCCGACCGGGATGACGACCATCACCAGGAGATAGGGGACCAGCGCCACGCCGGGGGCCAGGGTGAAGACCCTGCGGTCGGCGGCGGCCGGGATCACCTGCTCCTTCTGCATGAACTTGACCCCGTCGGCGATCAGCTGTGCCCAGCCGTGGAAGCCTCCGGCGTACATGGGGCCGAGGCGCGCCTGCATGTGCGCCATGACCTTGTGCTCCATCTGCCCGGCGACCAGCGGCAGCACCAGGAAGACCGCGACGATCACGACCAGCCGGACCGCGACGTCGAGCACCTCGGCGATCATGCCTACCTCCGGTCCTTCGGGGGGAGAAGCCTGCCGGGTCGCCGGAATGTCTCAGCCGCCACGCTCGCGCCCCCAGTCGGTGGGCACCCCCGGCGGGAGCGTCTTGCGGCGGCTCGGCGAGCCGTGGTCGGACTCGCCGGGTTCCTTGGCTCCCGGCCACGCCTTGGCGACCCTGGCGGCCAGTACGAAGTCCTTGCGCAGCGGGAACCCCTCGAAGCCCTCGGGGAGCAGCAGCGGGACGAGGTTCGGGTGGCCCTCGAAGACGACGCCGAACATCTCGAAGGTCTCGCGCTCGTGCCAGTCGGCTCCGCGGAAGACGCCGACCGCGCTGGGCAGCCGGGGGTCCTCGCGCGCCACCCTGGTGCGCAGCAGCAGGTGGGCGTGCGAGGCCGGGGCGAACAGGTGTGCGACGACCGCGAAGGCCTCCGGCGGCTCGTCCACCGCGGTCAGCCAGTCGAAGAACTCGTACCCCTGGGATCTGGCGGATTCCAGCAGGGCGATCCAGTCGTCGGCGTCCACGTCGACGGTCCGGTAGCCGAAGGACTCCGACACCCGGGCGCCCTCGCCGTGGGTGAAGGGGTGCAGGTCAGGCATAGCGGTCACCCAGGTTCTCGGCGGCGATCTTCTCCTGGAGCATCATGATGCCGTGGAGCAGCGCCTCGGGGCGGGGAGGGCAGCCGGGGACGTAGACGTCCACCGGGATGATCTGGTCGACGCCCTTGGTCACGCAGTAGGAGTCCCAGTAAGGACCGCCGGAGTTGGAGCAGGCGCCGAAGGAGATCACGTACTTGGGCTCGGGCATCTGCTCGTAGAGCCGCTTGACCGCGGGGGCCATCTTGTCGGTCACCGTGCCCGAGACGATCATCAGATCCGCCTGCCGGGGACCGTTGGCGAACGGGATGACCCCGAACCTGATGAAGTCGTGCCTGCTCATCGAGGTCGCGATGAACTCGATGGCGCAGCAGGCCAGGCCGAAGTTGAACGCCCACAGCGAGTAGCGACGCCCCCAGTTGAGGATGAAGCGCATGGGTTTGGGGGCGAGCCGTGCGGCCGGGCCCACCGTGGGCATCGGGAGATCTGCCATGGCACGCATTCTCCTTCAGGGTCGGTACTCGCGCTCGCCCGGTTCAGGTCCAGGTGAGCACGCGCTTGCGCCAGGCGTACAGGATGCCGAGCGCGATGAAGCCGAGGAAGACGAACATCTCGGCCAGGGTGGTCGTCCCGAAGCCCGGCTCGGCGAAGATCGTCGCCCAGGGGAAGAGGAAGACCGCGTCAACCGCGAAGATCACATACAGGTAGGTGAACACGTAGTAGCGGACCTGGGACTGGGCCCAGCCGTCGCCGACCGGGTCGACGCCGCACTCGTAGGTGAGCAGCTTCTCGGCGGTGGGGCGGTTGGGACGGAGCGCCCGGTTGACGAGCAGCGCCCCGGCGACGATGAGCAGGCCGATCGCGAACAGCGCGAGGACCACCACATAAGAGCCGAAATATCCGCTCATGGCCTCTCCTCTTCGGGGCCTGCCGCACGGCCTCGCTCGATCTGCCGTACGCCCTACCTATAGCAGTATCCGCCCTTCCCGTCATGCGGCGAAGCCCATGTACCCAAGACCGCTAAAGCCTCCGTGCACTTAACCTCAAATCAGGGTAAATGCACTGTTACCGCACCTAAGGTGACTTCATGCCCAACCTGCGATTCGTCGGAGGAATCGCCTGGATGGCCGTGACGATCGCCGGTTGCGGCGCAGCCATCACCCCCTCTTCCGCGAAGGCCCCCATGCCCTCGGAGCCCACATTGATCAATTTTGTGGACCCCTCCGTGGTCCAGGGCCTGAGCACACGGACCCTGTTCTCCGGAGAGACGGGGAAACGGCACGTGCACGCCGTCTATCCGGCCGTCCCCGGCGCCCCCCGCCTCACCGAGAAGCTCCACGGGACCGTGCGCGAAGAGCTCGACGGGTTCACCCGGCACGGCGCCCCCGCCAACGCCCTGCCCAAGCCCGAGTTCAACGTGGACTGGCAGCTCGCCGCCGCATCCCCCGAGGTCCTGGGGGTACGGCTGCGCATCGGTCACTCCATGGAGTCGGGCTGGAGCGAGGCGCGCACCACCGTCTGGTACGACCGGGTGAAGGGGCGCGCCCTCGACTCCGCCGACCTGCTCACCGACCGTCCCGCGCTGGTCACGCTGGCCGGGATCGTCAGGAGCGAGCTGAGGTTGCGGGGACCGCTGGTGACCCCGAACGCGCTCAGGCCGGACCGGGAGATGTTCGACTCCCTCGGTTTCAACCCACGTGGCGACCTCGTCGTGGAGTTCGACGACGAGCAGGTGGGGCTGGGGGTCGCCGGCCGGGTGGCGGTCGCCGTACCGTCCGCGACCGCGGCGCCGCTGCTGTCGGAGATCGGGCTGCGGGCACAGCGCGCGGCCGTGCAGGCGAAGAAGACTCCGGCCCCCACGTCGCGGGAGGAGATCAAGGCCGCGAGCACCGACAAGCCTCCGGCGCGCAGCTTCATGGCGGGCAGCGTGGACTGCGCGAAGCTCAGGTGCGTGGCGCTGACCTACGACGACGGGCCGGGCCCCGAGACCGCGCGGCTGCTCGACGTCCTCCGCGCCCACGGGGCGAGGGCGACCTTCTTCACCCTCGGTTCCAACGCCTCCGCCCGGCCCGACCTGCTCAGGCGGATGCGCGACGAGGGACACCTGGTGGCCAACCACACCTGGTCCCACCGCGATCTCACCATGCTGCCCCCCACCAAGATCGCCGACCAGCTCACCCGCGCGCAGCACGCGGTCGCCCAGATCATCGGCCAGGTCCCCACCCTGATGCGCCCGCCGTACGGCGACAGCGACATTCAGGTGGCCACCGTCGCGGGCCGCCTGAACATGGCCGTGGTGCGCTGGAACGTGGACCCCGAGGATCGCTGGGACCCCGACCCCCGGGCGATCGCCGACCGGACCGTCGCCCGGGCCGAGCCCGGGGCGATCGTCCTCCTGCACGACTCCCACCCCGCGACGGTCGACGCGGCCCCGGAAATCCTGCGCCGGCTATCCGAGGCGGGCTATACCTTTGTCACCGTCCCCGAGCTGTACGGCTCGCGCGAGATGGTGCCCGGCCGGACCTACGACTCCGGGGGCGTTTCGACGGCGCCGGACCGGTAGCCGATGTCATAACCTGGAGCTATGGGGCCATAGCCTGAGGCGATGAGAACGCGGCCGCGACGGGACATATAGTTGGGCAGCGTGACCTCAACTGTCCTCTTCGCCCGCCTGCACGTCGACCTGTGCCGGCTCGCGGCGGGGCTGTGTCGGGACGGCCGTCCGCGATCGTGACCTCCACGTAGGCCGTGATCCGGCCGCAAAACGCGACATCCGCGCCCCAGGTTTCGACTCAGCGGCCGCAGAGGATGCGCGACACGGGTCGCCCTTCTCCGCCGAGTGGAACGCGAAAAGCCTACGCGTGACCCCCGAGGATCTAGCATGGAAAAAAGAATGTGCCACGAGCAACGGCGCCCTGTCGCGTCGAGGAGGACTGAGCTGTGACCAAGCAGGTTCAGCAACTCGAACGCGTGATCATCCGTTTTGCCGGGGACTCCGGCGACGGCATGCAGCTGACCGGCGACCGCTTCACCGCCGGGACGGCTGAGTTCGGCAACGACCTGTCGACACTCCCCAACTTCCCCGCTGAGATCCGCGCCCCCGCAGGCACCCTGCCGGGCGTGTCGAGTTTCCAGCTCCACTTCGCCGACCACGACATCCTCACCCCGGGTGACGCGCCCAACGTCCTGGTCGCGATGAACCCCGCCGCGCTGAAGGCGAACCTCTCGGACCTGCCGCGCGGCGCCGACATCATCGCCAACACCGACGAGTTCACCAAGCGCAACCTGCAGAAGGTGGGCTACGCCGTCAGCCCGCTGGAGGACGACTCGCTCGCCGCGTGGCGGGTCCACTCGGTGCCGCTGACCTCGCTGACCGTCAAGGCCCTCGAAGGCTTCGCGCTGTCCAAGAAGGACGCCGAGCGGTCCAAGAACATGTTCGCCCTCGGGCTGCTGAGCTGGCTCTACCACCGGCCCACCGAGGCGACGATCCAGTTCCTGGAGACCAAGTTCGCCAAGAAGCCCGACATCGCCAAGGCCAACATCGCCGCCTTCCAGGCGGGCTGGAACTACGGCGAGACCACCGAGTCCTTCTCGGTCTCCTACGAGGTCAAGCCGGCCAAGCTGGCCCCTGGCGTGTACCGCAACATCTCCGGCAACCAGGCGCTCGCCTACGGCCTGATCGCCGCCTCGGTGCAGTCGAGGCTGCCGCTCTTCCTCGGGTCCTACCCGATCACCCCGGCCAGCGACATCCTGCACGAGCTCTCCAAGCACAAGCGGTTCGGCATCCGCACCTTCCAGGCCGAGGACGAGATCGCGGGCGTCGGCGCGGCGCTCGGCGCCTCCTTCGGCGGCGCCCTGGGCATCACGACGACCTCCGGGCCCGGTGTCGCGCTGAAGGCCGAGACCGTCGGCCTCGCGGTGACCACCGAGCTGCCGCTCATCGTGGTCGACGTGCAGCGTGCGGGTCCCAGCACCGGCATGCCCACCAAGACCGAGCAGACCGACCTCCTGATGGCCATGTACGGCCGCAACGGCGAGTCGCCGCTGCCGATCATCGCCCCCTCGACCCCCTCCGACTGCTTCGACGCGGCGGTGGAGGCGGCCAGGATCGCGGTGAAGTACCGCACCCCGGTCATGCTGCTCTCCGACGGCTACCTCGCCAACGGCTCCGAGCCGTGGAAGGTGCCCGACGCCGCCGATCTGCCCGACATCTCCACCGAGTTCGCCTCCGGGCCGAACGCCGAGGACGGCGTGACCTTCCTGCCGTTCAAGCGCGACCCCGAGACCCTCGCCCGCCCCTGGGCGATTCCCGGCACCGCCGGCCTGGAGCACCGGATCGGCGGCATCGAGAAGGCCGAGGGCACCGGGAACATCTCCTACGATCCCGACAACCACGACCGGATGGTCAGGATCCGCCAGGCCAAGATCGACGGGATCGCCCACGACATCCCGGCGCTTGAGGTGGACGATCCCGACGGCGACGCCCGCGTGCTGGTGCTCGGCTGGGGGTCCACCTACGGACCGATCGCGGCGGCCGCGCGGCGCATCAGGAAGGCCGGCGGCAAGGTCGCCCAGGCCCACCTGCGGCACGTCAACCCGCTGCCCGCCAACACCGGCGAGGTCCTGCGCGCGTACGACAAGGTGCTCCTGCCGGAGATCAACCTCGGCCAGCTCGCGCTGCTGCTCCGTGCCCGCTTCCTGGTCGACATCATCAGCTACAACCGAGTGCGTGGACTTCCGTTCAAGGCCGAAGAACTTGCCGGCGTGATCCAGGACGTGATCGACAGTGAGTAGTGGTACCGAATTGTCCGTCCCCGGAACCGGCGGGGGGCTTTCGCTGGTCCCGAAGTCCGAGGTCAAGCTCGGAATGAAGGACTTCAAGACCGACCAGGAGGTCCGCTGGTGCCCCGGATGCGGTGACTACGCCATCCTGGCCGCGGTCCAGTCGTTCGTGCCCGAACTCGGCCTCAAGCGCGAGAACATGGTGTTCGTCTCGGGCATCGGCTGCTCCTCGCGGTTCCCGTACTACATGGACACCTACGGGTTCCACTCGATCCACGGCCGCGCCCCGGCGATCGCGACCGGCCTGGCCGCCTCGCGTCCCGACCTGTCGGTCTGGGTGATCACCGGTGACGGCGACTCGCTGTCCATCGGCGGCAACCACCTCATCCACGCGCTGCGCCGCAACGTCAACCTGAACATCCTGCTGTTCAACAACAGGATCTACGGTCTCACCAAGGGGCAGTACTCCCCGACCTCCGAGGTCGGCAAGATCACGAAGTCCACCCCGATGGGCTCGCTGGACAAGCCGTTCAACCCGATCTCGCTGGCCATCGGCGCCGAGGCCTCCTTCGTGGCCAGGACCATCGACTCCGACCGCAAGCACCTGCAGTCGGTGCTGCGCGAGGCCGCCGAGCACCGGGGCACCTCCCTGGTCGAGATCTACCAGAACTGCAACATCTTCAACGACAACGCCTTCGAGCAGTTGAAGGACCCGGAGCAGCGGGACGACATCACGCTCCGCCTGGAGCACGGCCGGCCCATCGCCTCGGCTTCCAAGGCGGTGCGCCGGGCGGCCGACGGCGGTATCGAGGTCGTCCCGAGGTCGTCGGTGAGCGAGGACGAGATCCTCGTGCACGACGCCCACCGCGCCGACCCCTCGCTGGCCTTCGCGCTCTCCCGGCTGGACGAGCCCGCCTTCGAGCACGTCCCGATCGGCGTCTTCCGCAGCGTCGCCCGTCCCTCCTACGACGAGCTCATGACCGAGCAACTCCAGGAGGCCGTCGACGAGCGGGGTCCCGGTGACCTGAACGACCTGCTGCTCGGCGGAGACACCTGGCGTATCGGCTGACAGCACACGATAAGGCCCGCTCCTCGGAGCGGGCCTTATCGCTTTTCCCCGGATTCTCGGCAATGCCTGCCGATATCCGATGTCGCGAGGTATGAATTATCCGGTCCTTCCCCGAGAACCTCGCTCGAACAGGGAGAGCTCACATGCGAAGCCCGGTACCGGCACATGCCCCCGTGCACGGAGCAGAGGATCACTGGCGTGGGAGACGGGTGCTGGTGACGGGGGCGGGCGGCTTCATCGGGGCCCACCTGGTGCGACGCCTGGGCGCGCTCGGCGCACGGGTGCACGCGGTCGGCCGCCGGGTCAGGGAGAGCACGGACGGCGAGACCTGGCACGTCGCCGATGTCGCCGACGAGGGCGCGGTGGAGAAGCTCGTCACCTCCGTCCGCCCGGAGGTCGTGTTCCACCTGGCCAGCGAGGTCGCCGGGGCCAGGGACCCCCGGCTCGTGCTGCCGATGCTGCACAGCAACCTCACCGGCGTGGTCAACCTGCTCACGGCGGTCGCCGGGGCCCCGGGGACCCGGGTGGTGCTGGCGGGCTCGCTGGAGGAGCTACGGCCCGAGGAGGGCGACAGGGCGCCGTCCTCGCCCTATGCGGTCTCCAAGTGGGCCGCGGACGGCTACGCGCGGATGTTCCACCACCTGTGGGGCGTACAGGTCAGCAACCTGCGGATCGGCATGGTCTACGGGCCGGGACCCCAGGACACCCGCAAGCTGGTCCCCTACGCGGCGCTGTCCCTGCTGCGCGGCCAGGAGCCCGAGCTGGGCAGCGGGACGCGCGAGCTCGACTGGGTGTACGTGGACGACGTGGTCGACGCCTTCCTCGCGGCGGGCGAGACCCCGGACGCGGCGGGCCGGGCCTTCGACATCGGCACGGGGAAGGGCACCTCGATCCGCGACACGGTGGACCTGCTCTCCCGGATCGTCGGCGGCCGGATCGGCCCCCGCTACGGCGCGCTCACCGACAGACCACTGGACAGTGCCAGGATCGCCGACCCGGCCCCCGCCTCCGAGATCCTCGGCTGGCGGCCCACCGTCGGTCTTGAGGAGGGGCTGCGCCGGACCGTCGAGTGGTTCGCCCGCGAAAACGACTGAGCGGGTGGCTCGACCGGGCCACCTCGCGCCCTACGAATCCGCTGCTCGATACGAGATCATTGAGCTCCAAGCCGGCCACAAGCAGCCGTCCCTATCGTCGGCCGTATGTGGTGGATCTTTCTGCTCCTTGAGACCGCACCGATTCTGATCCTGTACTGGGGGGTCAAGGGCTCGCGGAGAACGCGGCGGGCCATAGCGGCATCGCGGGGAACACGCGGGTCGGTGCTCTCCCTGTACACCCGGACAACCTCCAAGGGGCGGGCATACACCTATGCCGTGTTGGAGTTCACGAACTCGGCCGGCGAAAAGGTCGAGACCCGCTCGGCCCACGAGATGCGCGAACGCAAGAAGCCCGGCTCGGCGGTAAAGGTGCGCTTCCTACCGAAGCACCCCACGACAGCGTGGATCGAGGGCGAGGCGGAGGCGGAGGCCGGCCGCACACTCTTCATCTCCCTCGCCCTCCCCATCGTGTGGACAGCGATCATGGCCTGGTACATCTTCATCGAGTCGCCGAGCTAGGCAGGTACCAGGGGTGAGCCAGCACGGCGGTTCCTTCGTTGCCATCGCCGCCGCCCCCAATCGACCAGCTCGCCACCCTGATCAGAAGCCGGCTCAAGCCCATGCAGTACCGTTCCGACCTGCTCAACGGGTTCATCGCCGCGACAGGTCTCACGCTCGACTCGCGGTAACCTCCAGCTTTCTCTCTCTCAGTAATCGCCTTTGGCGCTGGCCGCCGCAGGCCGCTGACGCGCCCGGGCCGGGGTAAGCGGCCCGGGTGCACGGATGAGCTTCTCAGCAATCAGCCGGAATGGTACCTAAGGGTGTTCCCAGTAGGCTCCCAAAGAATCGGGGCTTCTCATCTCAAGGGGTGTATATGAGCGGAAAGTTCAATGCTGTGCTGCAGACGGCCGCTATCGCGTTATTCCTCATCCTGAGGGTGGCCAGCGGGGGCTGGCTAGTGGTGATCTTCATCTTCACCGTGATCGGCCCGGTGATCCTCTTCACGCACCTCGTCACCGCTTTCGTCGCCGCCAGGCAGGCTGCGCTCTCCCCGCTCGCCTCCTGGGGCTGGGGGCTGACCGCGTTCTTCCTCCTGCTAGTCGGGCTGGTGCTGCCCGACTTCGGCGACAGCAGCGGAGGATGGGTTCCCCTGCTCGCGCTGACCGGCGGAGAGAAGGTCTACGGCACCGCCTTGAACGTGTTCTCCTGGGTGGGCCTGATCGGCATCGTGGGCTACCTCGCCTCGCTGATCGTCGCCTGGGCGAGCATCAGTCACGGCCGCCCCGCAGCGGCCGGGGGACGCTGACCGGGGGTACGGCAAGCCGCAAAGCGGCGGTCTCTCAGGCACGACGGATGCAGGCCACCGTCCCACTTGGTGGCGACAACCGGCTCTCGTACGGGCATGGCCGCGGCCACGCGATGCTTCGAACCGGCAAGCTGACCGGCTGGGAGGAGACAGCGGCATGAAACTTCGGGACCTTCTGGCCGACTATGAACATGAGGTTCTGCATAGCGACCCGGCCGAGGTCGATGTCGACGCCGGCATCTTCTACGATTCGCGCTGGGAGGGCACAAAGCTCCGGTCTCGCAGAGCCGACCGTTTCTGCGAATCTGTGCCTGCCGAAAATATCATCCGGTCCGGTCACTGGCCTTGCAGGCATTCTTCTCTGACCTGGGCAATCTTCGGTCACCAGGAAAGACAATCCGTGCGGCATGATGATCGTCTGTGCCGCTTCGCCTGGCCTATCTCGCCGTCACGAACACCTTCGCCGCGCTGCGGTTGCTGCCCATGGGCGATCGGGACAAGAACATCGAGATTCTCGCCCTGCGCCACCAAATCAACGTTCTTCAACGGCAGCTCGGCGCCGACGTCCGGGTGAGATTCGCTGCTGAGGACCGGGCCTTTCTCGCCGCGCTCCTGGCACCACTGCCTCGTGAAGTCCTGCGCCGACTGCGACTCCTCGTCCGCCCGGATACCGTTCTGCGCTGGCATCGCGATCTGATGAAGCGGCGTCATGCCCGTACCTGCAGGCCGAACAGGCGAGGTCGCCCGCCCACGGTGCGGTCCATTCGTGTCCTCATCCTGCGACTGGTTCGCGAGAATCCATCGTGGGGATATCGGCGAGTGCATGGCGAGCTCACCACGCTCGGCATCAAGGTGGCTGCGTCGACGGTCTGGGAGATCCTCAAGCAGGAAGGGCTTGATCCGGCACCCGAGAGGGCGAGGAGGCTTTCCAGACCCTGCTGAGCGCCGCTCACGCCCAGCTGGGCGGGCCGGCAACTGGGAGCATTGGTATGACACGAACGTACCGATGGCGGAGAAGCGGTACGCCGAGCACATGGCGGAGCCGGCTGGCAGGGAGTACGAATGAGCGCGGTCAACTGGGACGAGGTGAAGCAGCGGGCGCGGGAGCGGCGCCAGGCTGCGGGACTGCCCGTGCAATCGGATGCCGAGAAGTCCGCCGCGATGGAGCAGCTCGCCGCGGAGGTCAGGGCGCACAAGCTCGCGGAGATCAGGCGTGAGCAGGATCTGACCCAGCGCGACGTGGCCACCACCATGGGGGTCTCCGGACCAAGGGTCTCGGCCATCGAACACGGGGAGGTCGACCGCGTCGAGGTGGCGACCCTGCGCTCCTACGTCGAGGCTCTCGGCGGGCGGCTGCGCGTGGTGGCCGACTTCGGCGACGTCGAATACACCGTGGCATAGCCCGTACGACGACAGAAGCCCTCGGCCACTTGGTCGAGGGCTTCCTTGTTTCCGGGCATGGAGTCAGAAGTCGAACTCGCCCTTCTTGGCGCCGTCTACGAAGGCGTCCCAGACACTCGCGCTCACCACGAACGGCGCCTGCTCGGGGGCCTCGGTGTCCCGCAGGCCCACCCGACCACCCGACAACGGCGCAACCTCTAGGCAGTTGCCCTGGTCGGATCCGCTCTTGGTGGCCTTACGCCAGGCCGCACTCTTCAATTCATCGCTCAAGTCCACAGCTTCGCTGCCTCTCTGATCAACGCGATGGATAGATGCTGAGGCTGCGCCTCAGCTCGCAGGGCGTCGTATCTGCTGTATATAGCTTCAACATCTTTCGGGCGATTTGTCACGTACCCGTGAGTCGCCGACTGGATGTACACGGTGTCTGCACTTCCTGCAACCTGAGCGATCACGAATCCGCCAAGGATCCCTGTCGTTACCCCCAACTCCATGGGAATGATCTGGAGGCAGATACGCGGGGACTCTATCGCCTCCACGAGGCGTTCGAGTTGACGACGCATGACTTCCTTTCCGCCGATAGGGCGGCACAGAACACCTTCGTCCAGCACCACACGAAACATCGGCGGGTTGGGGCGAGCGAAAATCTCCTGTCGCGCTATCCGAGCCATGACAGCCTTTTCTGTCTGCTC
This sequence comes from Streptosporangium sp. NPDC005286, assembly GCF_040607515.1. NCBI lineage: Bacteria > Bacillati > Actinomycetota > Actinomycetes > Streptosporangiales > Streptosporangiaceae > Streptosporangium > Streptosporangium sp. NPDC005286. Next base: position 41,359 of record NZ_JBEXGU010000067.1, read on the forward strand.
GTCGGCTATGCCGGGCTCTCCACGGATAACCGCCCGCGCGTATTCCTCGATTTGGAGAAGACCGGGTATGACAAGTGGCTCCCAGGTGTGCAGCGTGTGCGCTGCTGGTTCGACGTCCAGCCAATCCCGGAACCACTTGGGGCTCGCCCCCCGAGTGACCTGTTCCCATAGATGGACAAGTTCCCCCTTCGCTTCCAGGGCGTCGTCGCAGCGCTGAGCGAAATTGCGGCTTGGGGTGCGCTCACCCCTTTCGATGAAGCCGATCAGACTTTGACTGAATTGGGTGATTTCCGCTAGCTGATCCTGCGACAGGCCAGCCATCTTTCGGCGCCTGCGTAGCTCGGCACCGAAAACAGTCAACGGCCTCACGAACGGGCCAGGGTTGGGGTTTACGGACATTTCAGCTCCGTCCGACAGGGAAGGCTACTCCGTCAGCACAAGAGCACAGCTTCAATACAAGATGTGCGGCAATGTGCTGGGCTTTTCGATACCCAAAGTAGTCATCTAAAGGCACTCTGTGAAGTAGTCCAGGAGAGCGGAAACGCCGCCAGAGTATCCCTCCCACACACATAAAGAGCAACCATCCAAAGCCGTCGAAAAAATCACCGCATATGTCCGGATAAGGGGAGTGGAAATGCTCGTCGATTCAGTGGAAAACGCACTCTCGGCCGCGCTTCACGCCTTTGCCGGATACACACCTGTCACCGCTGAGTAAGTCCTCCGGAGGGGGCGGACGTCACCTCCCTCGCCGTCACCTCCCGCAAGGCGGACACACCCCGGCGCATCGCCCCCAACCCACAAACAGAGCGGGGCCTGCCACGGCACGGCACGCCACGACAAGCCCCTCGACCGGACGTAGGAGGTCCGATCTGATGCACAACCCTAGAGGAAACCCCAGGCCGATCCGGGTACGTTGGCACGCGAACCGGCCGCCGATGCCCCTCGGCTGCCGCTGGTGCGGCCATCCCCCATACGCACACGAGGCCGCCAGCCTCCCGCACCGCGCGCACCATCACTGGGAGCAGCCCACCCCCGCCCAGATACACGCCCGAATGACCACCCGCCGCCGCCTCAGCCTCTCCGGCCACCCGGCGGCCCACCCCACCCACCGCCCCCTCACCCCGCCACCCCCGATCACTTCCCCCGGCCAGGCCACGGCCTTCCCCGAACACCCCCCGATGCCCCCTGCCAAGGAGGTTCCGGCAACCTCCCCCGAACACCCTCCGTTGCTCTCCACCGAGCAGGTTCCGATGTTCCCCTCCGGGCACACACCATCCCCCGGCCGGCACCGGCGACCGGAGCAGGCCGTGACCACGGCCGCCGTGCCGTACCGGCGTGGAAGGCCACTGGGCACCCGTACCCCCTCCGGTAAGCACACCCCGTACCGGCAGGGAGCGACGGCATGAACGGACGCGACCCCCAGGCCCGGCAGAGCGGGCGGCACCGGCGAGGAACGGCCACCGCGCAGGTCGACTCCCAGCCCTGGGACCTGGCCGAGCGAGCCTGCGCCGAGCAGCTCGACCAGATCGAGCCCGCCTGGACCGTCTGGTACGGCCCCGGTACCCGGCGCTTCCACGCCGTCGCCATCTGGCCCGCCCCCGAACCCCTGATCGTCCAGGCCGACACCGCCGACGAACTACGCGACCTGATGCGCGAGGCCGAACACAGCACACCGCCACCCCAAGGAGGGCCCATGCTCGAGACCCCGGACACCCCAACGGCCCTGGACCACTCGCGGACTCCAGACGGCCCGCGCATCATCTGCTGGGACCTGCCACATGACCTGCCGATCATCGGCAAGACCCGCACCATGGTGCGCGAGACCCTCGCCGCCTGGGCGCTCCACCACCTCGTCGACGACGCCGTCCTGGTGGTCGGCGAGCTGCTCGCCAACGCGATCATCCACGGCGAGCCCGTGGTCAGGCTCTCCCTGTGGGCCGGCGCGGACGAGCTCCAGATCCAGGTCACCGACCGGGGCCCCGGACGGCCCCGGCACCTCGCCCTCGGCGTCGAAGCCATCCACGGCCGTGGCCTGACCATCGTCCGAGCCCTCGCCCACGACACCGGCGTCACCCCCCTCCCCAACCATCCGGGCAAAACCATCTGGGCCCGCTGGCGCCTTCCCCTTCAAACCCGCCCGCCCGGCTACCCGGGCATCGCTGTGGGAGGAGCCGTCCGGTCGGGAGGCTACGGCCCGGGAGCAGAACGCGGAGCCGAACCGGCGGCTGGTGGCTGAGCAGGAGGCGCCGTCCCGGTTTGTGATCACCTGGGGACGGTTGAGGAGATCCTGGGCGACGCGCCAGGCAGTGCGCGCGACGGGTGAGACAGGTGGCCGGATCGATCAGGAATCGAGAAGCGCGGGTCACAAAGCCGCAGCTAGCCTGATTGTCATGGACATCACCATTCACACGAGCTTCCTCCCGCATGACGACCCGGACGCGTCCCTGGCCTTCTACCGCGACGCCCTCGGCTTCGAGGTCCGCAGCGACGTCGGACAGGGCAAGATGCGCTGGATCACGGTCGGCCCCGTCGGCCAGCCCGGCACGTCCATCCTCCTGGCGCCGCCGGCCGCCGACCCCGGGATCACCGACGACGAGCGCCGCACCATCGCCGAGATGATGGCCAAGGGCACCTACGGCTGGATCCTGCTGGCCACCCCCGATCTCGACGGCACTTTCGAGAAGCTGCAGGCCGGCGACGCCGAGGTCGTCCAGGAGCTGATCGAGCAGCCGTACGGCGTCCGCGACTGCGCCTTCCGCGATCCCGCGGGCAACCTGGTCCGCATCCAGGAGCTTCGCTGAGCCGTCCGGTCGTCGATTCGGCCATGACGGCCGGCGTCGCGACCACCGGCCTCCATCCCGCCGCCGTCGAGCAGTTGCTCGACCGGCTCGTCGACCCCGGCAAGCCGGTCATCGAGCACCTCGCCGCCTACCCCGGCATGCGCCCCAGCTGCTCACGGACATCGACGAAAAGGAGTTCTCCCATGTGTCACCCCTCGTGGGGGCGCGCACGCGCCGCGGCGCAACGCCTGAACGACCTCGCGCGACTGCGCCGCGTCCGCGACCGGATCGACCGGGAGTACGCGCAGCCACTGAACGTCGAGGCGCTCGCCCGCGGTGTGAACATGTCCGCCGGGCACCTCAGCCGCCAGTTCCGGCTGGCCTACGGCGAGTCGCCGTACTCGTACCTGATGACGCGGCGCATCGAGCGCGCGATGGCGCTGCTGCGTCGTGGCGACCTCAGCGTCACCGAGGTCTGCTTCGCGGTCGGCTGCTCGTCGCT
>NZ_JBEXGU010000068.1:0-44313 GCF_040607515.1 Streptosporangium sp. NPDC005286
CCCCACCAACGGCGCGGCCTGATCGGTCCCGGGCGGCCCCGCACCATGGTGCGGGCCCTCCGGCGTGTCAGGGAGTCGTCTCGAACTCGGTGCAGAGCCACCGCACGCCCCTGCGCTCCAGCCTGAGCGCCAGGACGCGCGAGCGGTCACCGCAGTCGACCACGGCGCACATCTCCACCACCCCGTCCTCGGGCTGGGAGATGTGCGCCCTGCCCGCCCGGGGCGGGCGTGCGCTGTTGATGATCTTTCCGCTCCTGGTCAGCTCGGCCTGGGCCCTGCCGGTCAGGTGACAGGAGACGCTCGCCGGCGGTCGCCTGCCGGCCAGGATCTCGGCGACGGCCTGCGCGAGGGCGCGCAGCCGCCGCTCGTCGGGGATCGCCCCCGGCGGGCCCCAGATCAGCGGCTTCCCGGTCGGAGGTGCCGGAGTCTCGGGTTCGAGGGCGAGGGCGAGGGTTCCCTGCACGTACGGAGGCATGGCCGGGATGTCCGTCGCGGGGCGGTCCTCGTCGTAGGGCGGCTCGGCGGCGGGGGACGGCGCGATCCGGGGGAGCGGCGCCGGACGTCGTGGGGGCGACATGGGTGACTCCGATTGGGCTCGGCTTGCGGGTGGGGAAACTGACACTTGAAGGAGTTTCCGGCCCACTGCCCAGATACGCGGTCCGCCAACTTTCTGAAAATCCCGGTTGGTTCGTCCCTTCGGGCGGAGAAGGTGACCTTGAGCTGGAGTGGTCCATCCCCGAGGGGGGCGGGTTCCGGCCCGAGCCGTGATCTTCGCTGGACGGCCGAAACCGCTTCAGGAGCCGGGCGGCCCGCTGTCAGGGCCGCCAGGCGCCGCACCGGGGGGCGCGGCCGGCTCGCCGGAGTCGATGTCGGGTTCGGGCTCGCGGCCGGGGGTCATGATGTTCAGCTTCCTGATCAGGAAGCTGAACACGGAGTAGTAGATCACCGCGTAGACCAGCCCCATCACGATGACGATCGGTATCCCCCGGGCGTTGGGCGCGGTCCCGTACAGGCCCAGGTCGATCAGCCCTGAGGAGAAGCTGAAGGCGAGCTTGGCGCCCAGGGCGGAGGCGAGGGCCAAGGAGATGCCGGTCAGCACGATGTGGATCACGAACAGCACCGGAGCCACGAAGATGAAGGCGAACTCGATCGGCTCGGTGATCCCGGTGAGGAAGGCGGTGAGCGCCGCGGAGATCATGATCGAGCCGACCGCGGTGCGCCGGTGCGGCGGTGCGGCCCGCCAGATGGCGATCGCGGCGGCCGGCAGGCCGAACATGAGGACCGGGTAGAAACCGGCCTCGAAGCCGCCGTAGCCGACGGCACCGCTGTTGAAGCAGATCAGGTCCCCGGCGAGTTTCTTGCCGTCGACCACGCACTCGGGGACCTGGGTCCAGATCACGTTGTTGACGATGTGGTGCATGCCGAGGGGGAGCAGGGCGCGGTTGACCATGCCGTAGACCCCGGCGCCGAGTTCGCTGTTGGAGGCGAGCCAGGTCCCGGAGGCGCGGACCCAGCCGCCGAGCACCGGCCAGACGAAGCCAAGGAACACCCCGATCACGAGCCCGGCGAAGGCGGTGAGGATCGGCACCAGGCGGCGCCCGCCGAAGAAGGCCAGCCAGGTCGGCAGCCTGGTGCGGTGGTAGCGCTGCCAGAGCAGTGCCGAGACCAGGCCCATGATGATGCCGCCGAGCACCCTGGTCGGGTTCTGCGCGCCGAGGTCGAGTACCACGCTGGGAACGCCAGGGGTGGCCCGCTCGAACACCTCGGTGGTGATGGACTCCCTCAGGTCGGCGTCGAACAGGATGAAGAACATGTTCATGCTGACGGCGTGGAAGACCAGATAGCCGACAAGCGCCGCCAGGGCGGTGGAGCCGTCGGCCTTGCGGGCGAATCCGATGGCGACACCGATCGCGAACAGGATGGGCAGGTTGTCGAAGAGCGCGCCGCCCGCCGTGCCGACGACGCGGGCCACATCGTCGAGCAGGACGCTGTCGGTCCGGCCAAGGAGGTCGTCCCGGCCGAGCCTGAACAGCAGGCCCGCGGCGGGCAGGACCGCGATCGGCAGCATCAGAGAACGTCCCAGGCGCTGGAGCACGCTCATCGCGGCGGACCCGGGCCGGTGGGCGGCGGACAGGCCCGCGTCCGCCGAGGGGGGACTCATCGGGCTTTCCTCCAGGGGGTGGGAGGGAGGAGTGCGGCGAAGGGTGGGGTCAGGCGCGGCGGGTCGGTAGCTCCAGGATCGTACGGAGTTGGTAGCGGTCGGCGCGATAGGTGGAGACCCCGAGTTCGGCGCAGACGCCTCCCGCGTAGGAGCGCCGCTGCAGCAGCAGCACGGCCCCGCCGCGTGGCAGTTTCAGCAGGTCGGCGTCGCCGGGGTCGGCGATGCCACCGTCGATGGTGAGCTCGCCGGCGTCGAGCACCAGGCCGTAGCGGGTCTCCAGCAGGGCGTAGAGGGAGCGGCCTGTCAGGTCGTGGGTGTCGAGGTCGGGTGCGATGGAGACGGGAATGTGCGCCCGCTCGATGCACATGGGCTCGCCCGCCGCGGTCCGCAGCCGTTCGATGAAGTGGACCTCGTCGCCCGGCTGGATGCCGAGCTCCCTGGCCAGGTGCGCGCTGGCCCTGACCACCCGGCGGTCCAGGTCGCGGGAGCCGGGTTCCATGCCCCTGGTGCGCATCTCCTCGCTGAAGGAGGTCAGCCGCAGGGCCATCTCGATCTTGGGACGGGCCACGAAGGTGCCCTTGCCGGCGACCCGCTGGAGCCTGCCCTCGGAGACCAGGTGGTCGACGGCCTGCCGGACGGTCATCCGGGACAGGCCGAAGCGCTGGCAGAGTTCGCGCTCGGACGGGATCGCGGTGCCGATCGCCAGCTCGTTGTTCTCGATGAGATCGAGCAGGATCTCCCGCAGCTGGAAGTACTTGGGCACCGGGCTGTCCGGATCGATCTGGGCCACAGGATCCTCCCCCCTCGATCTGAGGTGTCTGATGAGTTATGGTTCGTACTGGTCTAGTCCGGACTAGACCACAGGCCGGAAAAGGGTGTCAACGTACGGACCGGAGACGGATCGATAACGGCCCGATCTCGTCCGTCCGAGCCGAAGGATGAGCGCGAGATGACGACCAAGATGCGCAGCGAGATAGCCGAGCAGCCCGCCGCGTTGCGAGCCACGCTCGACGCCCTCCTCCCCAGGGCCGGGGAGGTGGAGCGGCTCGCGGGGCAGACCCGCCAGCTGCTGTTCATCGCCCGTGGCACCTCCGACAACGCCGCAGTCTACGGCCGTTATCTGGCCGAGGCGCACACGGGCAGGCTCTCCACGCTCGCCGCCCCCTCGATCGCCACCACCTACCGGCGCAGGCTGGACCTCGACGGCGTGCTGGCCGTCGCCCTCTCCCAGTCGGGCAGGACCGAGGAGATCGTCGAGACCCTCGCCTGGGCGAAGGACTGTGGGGCCCGGACCGTGGCCATCACCAACGGCGGAGAGCAGAGCCCCCTGGCCCAGGCCGCGGACCTCGCCCTGTGCACGGTGGCGGGCGAGGAGAAGGCCGTCCCCGCCACCAAGACCTACACCACCCAGCTCGCCGCCCTCGCCGTGCTCGCCCTCGGTCTCGGCGCGGACGTCGACCCCGGCGACCTGCGGCGGGTCCCGGACGCGGTCGAGAAGCTGGTCGGCGACCCGGGCGATCTGGAGGCGATCGTCGAGGGGCTGGCGGACAAGCCCGGCGTCGTGGTCTCCGGCCGGGGGCTGGCCTTCTCCACCGCGCTGGAGCTGGCGCTCAAGCTCAAGGAGGCGTGCTACCTGCACGCCATGGGCCTGTCGTACGCGGACCTGCTGCACGGCCCGATCGCCGTGGTCGACTCCGACACCCCGGCGATCCTGGTCGCGGCGGGCGAGGGCCCGACCCTGGCCGGCACCGTGGCGCTCGCCGAGCGGGTGACCGGCGCGGGAGCCTCGGCCTACACGGTCGGCGGCGGTACCGCGCTCTCCTCGGTCTCCACCGCCGCGCTGAACGGCCCCGACCTGCCCGAGTGGGTCGCGCCGCTGGGCCTGATCGTCCCCGGTCAGCTGCTCACCGAGGCGCTCGCGCGCAGGCTGGGGATCGACCCTGACGCCCCACGTGGTCTCAACAAGGTGACCCAGACCGACTGATCGCGATACCTCCTCTAGCCTGCCCATAGCCCTGGGGACAGGGTGATCACAACTGGAGGGCGACATGGCGGCCGACGCCGACGCGATCATCGCTGGACTCGGTGGTGCGGACAACATCATCGAGATCGAACCGTGCATCACCCGGCTCCGCACCGAGGTGCGTGACGCCTCCAAGGTCGACCAGGTGGCCCTGCGGGCGGCCGGCGCGCACGGCGTGATGGTGGCCGGCGGCGTCGTGCAGGTGGTGGTGGGCCCCGAGGCCGACACGATCGCCGGCGACATCGAGGACATCATCGGCTGAGGGAGGTGTTCTCGCGGACGGGGGCATGCCGAGGGGAGTGCGGTGACCACGGTTCTGGCACCGGTCGCGGGGGTGGCCGTGAGACTCGACTCGGTACCCGACCCGGTCTTCTCCGAGGGCCTGGTCGGGCCCGGCATGGCGATCGAGCCGGACAGGGCGCCCGGCCGGGTGTTCTCCCCCATCGCGGGCACCATCGTCAAGCTGCACCCGCACGCGTTCGTGGTCGTCGGCGACGACGGCAGGGGAGTCCTCGTCCACCTGGGCATCGACACGGTTCAGCTCAGGGGCGAGGGTTTCGAGCTGCTGGTCGCGGAGGGCGATCGGGTGAGCGCCGGGCAGCCGGTGGTGGCGTGGGACCCGGCCGGGATCGAAGCGGGTGGGCGCCGTCCGATCTGCCCGGTCGTGGCGCTGGACGCCACCGCGAGCGCCGTCGTCGGCCTCGCCGAGGGGGTCGTGGACGCCGGTGACCGGCTTTTCGAGTGGAGCGATCCGGTCTGACGGCCCGCGGGACCGGGAGATGGCGAAGAATGTGAAATGGTGTTGAGCCATCGGATGGCCAAAGGCCGGTAAACACACCGTGTGGTCTAGACCGCACTGTCGACTCTGAGGAGGAACACGTGGCCGAGCGCCATGTCACCGTCACGTCGGAGGTCGGCCTGCACGCCCGGCCCGCCGCGACGTTCGTGCGGGCGGCGACCAAGGCGTCCCTGGACGTCACCATCGCCAAGGGGGCCGGCTCACCGGTGAACGCCAAGAGCATCCTGTCGGTCCTCGCACTCGACGTCAGGAGGGGGGACATAGTGGTGATCAGGGCCGAGGGCGAGGGCGCCGAGGAGCTTCTCGACCAGTTGGCGGGCATCGCGTCGGCACCGTGAGCCGAGGTGCCTCTGGTTCGCCGGCCGGTTCGGAGCGCGGGCACCGGGACATCCGCCCGGATAGCGTAAGAGGCATGGCTCGGTGGATGCGTGTGACGGGGATCGCAGTGATCGCGACGATGGCGGCCGGGTGTGTCGGCACCGGAGGGGCCGTTCCACCGGCGTCCGGTGCGGTCGGGGGCGGTGAGTCCTCCGCGAGCGTGAGCCAGGCGGAGTCCGCGGGCCCGGCGGCCGCGCCCGCCGAGACGGCGAAGCCCGAGACAGCGAAGCCCGGGACGGCGAAGCCGGCCGGTGTGGAGGCAGTGCTCGCCTCGATGAGCCTGGAGGAGAAGGTCGGCCAGCTCTTCATGCCGGTGCTTTACGGTCAGGCGGCCGACACGGTGTCGGGGGAGAACCAGGCGCGGTTCGGCGTGGACACCCCGGCGAAGATGGTCGCCCGCTACCGCCCCGGCGGGGTGATCCTGTTCCCCTGGGCGGGCAACGTCAAGAACGTCAGGCAGGTCGTGGCGCTGACCAACGGGCTGCAGAAGGCGTCGCCGGAGATCCCGCTGCTGATCGGCGCGGACCAGGAGAACGGCCAGGTCTCCCGGCTCGCCCCGCTGGTCACCAACCTGCCGGGAGCCTCGGTCATCGGCTCGACCGGCGACCCCTCGCTGGCCCGCCGGGCCGCGGAGGTGACCGGCCGCGAGCTGCGTGTCCTGGGCATCAACCTCGACTTCGCCCCCGTCGCCGACGTCAACATCAACCCGCGCAACCCGGTGATCGGCCCGCGCGCCTACGGCTCCGATCCGAAGAAGGTCGCGCCGATGGTCGCCGCCGCGGTACGCGGCTTCCACGACGCGGGGGTCGCGGCCACGGCCAAGCACTTCCCCGGCCATGGTGACACCAACGTCGACAGCCACACCGGTCTGCCGGTGATCAAGCACTCGCTGTCCCAGTGGAAAAGGCTGGACGCCCCGCCTTTCGCCGCCGCCATCGGCAAGGACGTCGACGCGATCATGACTGCGCACGTCGTCATGCCGAAGCTCGACCCCTCCGGCGACCCGGCCACCCTCTCCAGGCCGATCCTGACCGGGCTGCTCAGGGAGAAGCTCGGCTTCGACGGGGTCGTCTCGACGGACGCGCTGGACATGGCGGGGGTGCGCAAGAGGTATGGCGACGGGGAGGTGGCGGTACGGGCGATCCAGGCCGGGGTGGACCTGCTGCTCATGCCGCCGGACTACCGCGAGGCCCGTGGGGCGCTGCTGGCCGCGGTGAAGTCCGGGAAGATCTCGGAGGCGCGGCTCGACCAGTCCGTCCGGCGCCTGCTGAAGCTGAAGGCCGCCCGTGGCCTGCTGGAGAGGGCGCCGGTCGCCGACCCGGCCAGGGCCGAGCGGGTACTGCGCTCGGCCGGGCACCTCAAGGTCGCCCGGCTCATCAACTCGCGGGCCCGCTGAGCGAGCTTTAAGATCGCGACCGCGGCCTGGGCCCCGGTCGCCGTGGTCATGGTCGTGTACCCGGCCATGGTTCTCTCATGGTCACGGTTCTCTCGCGGTCACGGCCGGGTCCGTGCCGCGGAACCGGGTCAGGCGGCCTGGAGGCTGCCGGTCCTGGCCAGCGAGACGACGAGGGACTGGATGACGCGCATGAGGAGGGCCTCGATCAGCATGACCGCCGCCTTGGCGAGCACCGTGGAGAGGAATCCGGACATAACAACCTCGCAGGGAGAAGGATCGCTTAATGCGATAATCCATACCAAACAGGACTAAGTCACCAGCTAGGAGATTACCGTTCGGTGAACGTTCGGTGACACCTGTCGAGTGGATGCCTGGAAGGCGACCCCGGCGGCCGTGGTGGCGGCGGCACTGCCCAGGGCGATGAACCACCCCACCGGCCCGAGGAAGCGGCAGCCGAAGAAGTGGCAGAGCCCGGGAACCGAGACGGTCATGCCCAGAACGCCGAGGGACAGGAGCGAGGCCAGCACCACGGTGCGATCCCGGGTGCCCAGGGCCAGGGTCTGCAGCAACTGCGTCGACACCAGTGCGACCAGTCCCATCGTGTCCGCCCGCCCACGCGTGCCGGTCATCCGGCCGATCGCCCAGGCCGCGCCCGCCGCACTCGCCGTGGTGGCGGCCCGCAGGTAGATGTCCCGGGTCAGGGAGGCTCCCAGCGAGGCCTCCGGGCCCTCCTCCAGCAGCTTCTCCGGACTGGTCGCGGTCGGTGGCCGGGAGGCCACCGCCATCGCGGGCAGCATGTCGGTGAGCAGGTTGACCAGCAGCAGCTGCCGGGCGTTCAGCACGTTCCGGCCGCTGATCAGGCTGGATCCGACCGCGAAGACGATCTCGCCGATGTTGCCGCCCAGCAGGATGCTCAGGGCGTCGCGGACCGACCCCCACATGGCCCTGCCCTCGATGATCGCATCGACGATCGTCTCGATGCGGTCGTCGGTCACCACGATGTCGGCCGCGGCCCTGGCCGCCGGGGTCGCGCGGGAGCCGAGGGCGATCCCCACGTCCGCGAGCCGGATCGCGGGGGCGTCGTTGGCGCCGTCCCCGGTGACCGCCACGACCTTGCCGGCCCGGCGCAGACAGCCGACGATCCTGGCCTTGTGGGCCGGGGTGGTCCTGGCGAAGACCGTCACGTCCGGCAGAGCCTCCAGCAGGGTCTCGTCGTCCATCCCGTCCAGCTCGGGCCCCGTCATGATCTGCCCGCCGTTCAGCACGTTCAGCTCGACGCCGATCGCCTCCGCCGTGCTCGGATGGTCGCCCGTGATCATGATGATGCGTACGCCCGCCCGTGTCAGCCGGCCGACGCTTTCGGCCGCCGTGGGCCTCACCGGGTCGGCCAGGCCGAGGAAGCCCAGGAAGCACAGGCCCTGGATGCGGGACTCGTCGAGGTCGCGACGGTCGGAGGCGGCGCGCTCCGCGACCGCGAGCACCCGGTAGCCCTGCCGGGCGAGCTGGTCGAGTTCCTTCTCCAGCTCCGCCTCAAGGGAATCCGTGAGGGGGACCACCTGGCCGTCGCGGAGTACGGACGTGCAGCGGGTGACCACGACCTCCGGAGCGCCCTTGACGCTCAGCAGCGGCCCCGAGTCGCTCGCGCCGAGTACCGCGTGATAGCCGCGCCCGGGCTCGAAGGGAAGCTCGTCGACCCTCTCCCAGCTCCCCGTGCCCTCCCTGGGCACCACGCCCAGCTGCTCGGCCCCGTTCACCACGGCGCGATCGGTGGGGTGTGCGATGGGACGCCCCTCATCGTGCCGCGGGCACGCGCGCAGCCCCGCGGCCACGATGTGCCTCATCTCGGGCGTCAACGCCTCGACGAGACGTTCGTCCTGCCCGTCCGAGACGCACCGCAGGCTGATGCGCCCCTCGGTGAGGGTCCCGGTCTTGTCGAAGCAGAGCACGTTCACCCGGCCGAGGGCCTCGATCGTGGAGGGGTTGGGCACCAGGGTGTTGCGGGTCGACAGCCGCCGGGCGGCGGCGAGTTCCGCGACCGAGGCGACGAAAGGCAGCCCCTCGGGCACGGCGGCGACGGCGAGGCTCACCGCGGGCGCGAGCGCCTCGATCATCGACCTGCCGCGCAGCAGGTCGGCGGCGAGCAGGACGAAGCCGGAGCCGACCGCGACCGGAAGGATCCGGCGGCTCAGTTTCCGCAGTCGCAACTGCACGCCCGAGACGGGTGGCCGCTCCTTGGCGAGCCTGGCGGTCCTGGCAGCCTCGGTCGCCTCGCCCGCCGCGACCACCACGGCCAGCCCGCTACCGGCCGCCACGGTCGTACCCTCGTAGACCATCGAGCTCCGGTCGGCGACGGCGGGTGCGTTGACGGGCGCCGGCGACTTGGTGACGAGCTGGGACTCGCCGGTCAGTGCGGCCTCGTCGATCTCCAGGCCCGTTGCCCTGAGCACCCGGCAGTCGGCCGGCACGGTGTCGCCCGCGCGCAATTCGAGCACATCGCCCGGTACGAGGTCTTCGACCGTCACGCTCACGCCCTCGTTGGGGCGGCGCAGCCGAACCCGGATCGCGACCGACTCGGTCAGGCGATGCAACGCCCGTTCGGCGGTGAACCGCTGGCCCCCTCCGATGAACGCGTTGGCGAACACCACCGTGGCTATCATCACCGAGTCGGAGACCGAGCCGACCAGGGCCGACAGGCCCGCCCCGGTGGCCAGGACCGGGGTCAGCGGGTTGGCCAGCTCCTCGGCGGACGCGCGGAGCAGCGAGGCGGGACGCTCAGACTCCGCGGATCCCGCCGAGCTCCTGCGCCGGATGGCCTCGGCCTCGGTGATCCCGCTGGGCGAGGAGCCCAGCAGGGACAGGACGTCCTTGGTCGACATCGCGTGCCAGGGAGTCTGGTCCACCCGGACCGGCGGCGTCTCCTGCCCGGCGTGCCAGCCCGCCCACACACCCGTGACGATGGCGGCCATCGCGGTGCAGTCACTTGAGAGCTGCGCCCTGCCCAGTGACCGCGACGGCGGCCCGAGGGCGGTCAGCGCGCCTCCGGCGGTCGCTCCCGTGGCGTCGAGCCATGCGCACCGCTCGCTCGTCTTCCTCGCCGGTGCCAGGCAGCTCAGCAGCAGGTGGATCTCCTCGAGTGCGCCGATCACGTCCGCCTCCCAGGGCACCCGGCCCGAGCGGGACAGCACGCCGATACCCAGGTCGGCGTGGGCCAGCGCGGTCATGCGGCGTCCCGACACCACGGCGACCCCGTGACCGTCCGCCTGGAGCTCGCGGACCGACCGGGTCAGCCGGGAGGCGTCCAGTACGAACTCGTCGACGCCGAGCCGCAGGCCGAGCCCCAGATCACCTCCCGCCAGCAGCACGGTGCCCGCGGCCTTGGCCGCGGTGACGATCGCGTCGGCCAGCGGGTCCACCTGCGGCGCCATGCCGACCAGGGCCACGGGAACGCCCTGCCGCGCCACGCGGACGGCCCGGAGCCCCCGAGCCTCCCATTCCTCGGCGTCCGCCGCGATGAGCCCGGCCGGGCCCGGCACCGGCTCGGCCGTCCACTCCTCGTGTTCCCGTCGCGCGCCGGGGTCGGCGAGGTCGAGCAGGGCGTAGAGCCGCGCGTGCAGCCCGTCGGTGTCGGCGTCGCCGAGGGGTACGATGCGGTCGATCTCCCAGGAACCCGTGTCGAGCACGTCGGCGTCGAGGATGACCGTGTCGATGCCGTCCATGTGGCGCAGGGCGCGGCTGTTGAGAACGACCGCCCCGCGCCGCGCCAGGGCGCGCCCGATCGCGGAGGCGAAGGATTCGCGGCCCAGCTTCGCGGCGTTGGGGGTCGCCGCGGTGAGCATGGCGATGGTCCGTTCCCGGTTTTTGCCGAGGAGGTACGTCAGCCCGGTGGCGCCCACCGCCACCTGGCTCGCGACGTGCTCGAACCGTCGCACGGGGCTGGTGGACATGGGGGACGGGCGCGGTTTCCTGGCCGCGCGGATGTGGCGGTAGGAGCCCCCCCACGAACCCAGTTCGTGCTCGTGCCTCTCCCAGGCCCGTCGCGTGTCGCGCGTCTCAAGGTAGCGGCCGACGGCGGTGGCCGACTGGACGAGCATCCCCAGCGGACGCAGCGCCAGCGTGTAGGTGACGATGTCCGCCGTCTCGAGCAGGGCGGAGGCGGTCGGAACGCCGAGGTGGCGGTCCAGCTCGGTGCGGACCTTCGGGGTGGACTCGGCCAGGCTCAGCAGGGCGGGAATGATCGGAGTGAGCGGCAGCACGTGCATCACCCGCCCGGCGAGCGCCATGCTCGTTCCGACCAGGCTCCCGCCGAGCCGGATGCCCATGCGCGTGTGGCTCCGCACCGGGTTGGCGATGCGGTGCTCCGCGTATTCGGAAGCGAGGGACACCGGGCCCGGCAGCGACTCGTCGTCAAACTCGGCGTCCTCGTCCACGTCCGGCTCGCCGTCGCCGTCGCCGTCGTCAGCGTTGTCGAACGAATCGACGACCGCCACCAGCTTCTCCAGGTCGACCGAGTCGGGGTCGCACCCCACGAACACGATCCCGAGGGCGCCGTTGACCTCCGCCCGCTCGACCCCCTCCACCTTCAGCAGCGAGTTCTCCAGCCGTCGCGCCGTCCGCCCGCTGCCAGGACCGCCGATCACGTACAGGTCGATACGGAGCCCACCAGGACAGATTCGCCTCCCTCGGGAATGCCTCAGGGCGTTGCGGATCACCTCGGGCATGGCACCCCAGAGAGTTTCCGCGGGAAGTGAGAGCAGACGGGGCAGGAACATCCGGATCTCCAGTAGACGAGATGACGAGGCCGATCAGGCCGTGGTTACACGTGGCCCGATCGGCCCCATCACTGTGATCACTTGGAGGTGCTCCTGCGGGTCGAGGTCTTCGGGCGGGCGGCGGACCTGGTGGCCCTGGAGGCGGAGCTTGCGGTACGGGAAACGGACGCCGAGGTCCGCGATGCGGATCTGGTGGCCCGTGACGCGGGCCTGGTGGCGCGCGACGCGGTCTTGGCGGTCCGTGCGGTGGTGCCTGCGGCTCGTGCGGTGGGTTTCGTGGTCCGGGACGTCGTCCGCGAGGTGGTGCCCGCAGCTCGTGAGGTGGGCCTGGTGGCGCGTGACGTGGTCTTGGCGGTCCGCGAGGTGGGTTTCGTGGTCCGGGACGTCGTCCGCGAGGTGGTGCCCGCAGCTCGTGAGGTGGGCCTGGTGGCACGCGATGTGGTCTTGGCGGTCCGCGTGGTGGTGCCTGCGGCTCGTGAGGTGGGCCTGGTGGCGCGTGACGTGGTCTTGGCGGTCCGTGCGGTGGGTTTCGTGGTCCGGGATGTCGTCGTCCGCGTGGTGGTGCCGGCGGCTCGTGCCGCAGGCCTGGTGGCCCGTGCTGCGGGTTTGGCGGCCCGCGTGGTGGTGCCGGCGGCTCGTGCCGTGGGCCTGGTGGCGCGTGCTGCGGGTTTGGCGGCCCGCGTGGTGGTGCCGGCGGCTCGTGCGGTGGGTCTGGTGGCCCGTGCTGCGGGTTTGGCGGCCCGCGTGGTGGTGCCGGCGGCGCGCGCCGCGGGTCTGGCGGCCCGTGCGGTGGTGCTTGTGGGCCGGGTGGTGGTGCCTGCGGCCCGTGCCGCGGGCCTGGTGGCCCGTGCTGCGGGTTTGGCGGCGCGTGCTGCGGGTTTGGTGGCGCGTGCCGCGGGTTTGGCGGCTCGTGCGGTGGGCGTCGGAGCCCGGGGCGCGGAGACCGGGGCCCGGCCTCTCCCGCGGGCACGCTGAGCGATCATCGTCCCGACCCCGATGGCGGCCGCCACCGGCCACTCGATCAACCCCGCCACAGCCAGGGCGCCGAGCCCTCCGTAGTAGACGATGCGCTCAGGGGGCGGAAGGAAGGACCTGGCGGTGTCGACGGCTTGGCCCGCTTCCTGCCGGCTGACGTGTGGCATGTGAACATGCGGCGGCCGGAACTGCACGGTCATCATTGGAAGGTTCAACTTCAGTGAGGGGTTGTCCTGCTTCCGGCCTGACGGTGTGTGCGTGGTGGACGCGGCGGGTGTGGTCGGCTTCCGCGCCGTACGGGCGCGTGACCGGCTCGCCTGAGCTACTGCCATGATCCCTCCTCATGGGAACCGAGGGAAGGTGCAAATGGAGCCCGCAGGAGGCCGATCACGCCTTCTACGTGCAGTTATATGGCCTGAGTGCCATGTTCGTAATCTTCCTCGAATTGGAGCCGTGAAACTCGTACCGGCCTTTGAATCGGATATCGGGGGAGGAATCTCCAATCCATCGGACCGTATGCACCCCGTTCAGGAGCGTCCTAGGAGAGGTACGGCTTGAGCTCGCGACGGGCCACGGTGCGAATGTGAACCTCGTCCGGGCCGTCGAATATGCGCATCGCGCGGGCCTGGGCGTACATCGTGGCGAGCGGGACGTCGTCGGCGAGACCCATGCCGCCGTGGACCTGGATGGCGCGGTCGATGACCTCACACGCCATCCTCGGAGCGACGACCTTGATCGCGGAGATCTCCGAGGCGGCCGCCTTCACGCCGACCGTGTCGATCATCCAGGCGGCCTTCAGGGTGAGCAGCCTGGCCTGCTCGATGGCCAGCCGTGATTCGGCGATCTGCTGCTGCACCACGCCCTGCTGGGCCAGCGTCTGGCCGAAGGCCACCCGGTTGGCGGCGCGGGTGCACATCAGCTCCAGGGCGCGCTCGGCCATGCCGATGGCACGCATGCAGTGGTGGATGCGACCGGGGCCGAGACGGGCCTGGGCGATGCGGAAGCCGTCACCCTCCTCCGCGATCAGGTTCGAGGCGGGTACCCGGACGTCCGTGAAGACGATCTCGGAGTGGCCGTGCTGCTCCTGGTAGCCGAAGAGCGGTAGGTGGCGGACGACCTCCACACCCGGCGTGTCCATCGGGACCAGGATCATCGACTGCTGGCGGTGCGGGGGGCCGTCCGGATCGGTCTTGCCCATCACGATCAGGATCTCGCAGCGCGGGTCGGCGACCCCGGTGATGAACCACTTGCGGCCGTTGATCACGTACTCGGAGCCGTCGAGCCGGATGGAGGTGGCGATGTTGGTCGCGTCGCTTGAGGCCACGGCGGGCTCGGTCATCGCGAACGCCGAGCGGATCTCCCCGGAGAGCAGGGGCTTGAGCCACCGGTCCCGCTGCTCGGGCGAGCCGAACATGTGCAGGACCTCCATGTTCCCGGTGTCGGGGGCCGCGCAGTTCAGTGCCTCGGGCGCGAGGTCGATGGAACGGCCGGTGACCTCGGCCAGGGTGGCGTAGTCGAGCACCGACATGTTCGACTCATCGGGCAGGAACAGGTTCCAGAGGCCGCGTGAGCGCGCCTCGGACTTGAGCTCCTCCACCACCGGCGGCAGTTCGTGGTTGTCGTAGCCCCTGGCCTGCCGCCACGCATGGTAGACCGGCTCCGCCGGGTATACGTGAGTTGCCATGAAATCGGTCAGATTGGCGAGGTATTCCTGAGCCTTGTCGCTGAGCGCGAAGTCCATGGCGGCAAGTTTGGCACCACCCCTTCTCCGATCGTTCACCGGCCACACTTACCCTGGAACCCGTTCCACTAAGGAGGACAGATGCTCAAGGGCGTGCTGATCGACTGGGGTGGCGTGCTCACCGTCGGCCTTTCCGAGGCGGTCGCGGAGTGGATCGTCGCCGAGAGACTCGACGCGGACCACTACCGGCAGGTGATGCGCGAGCTCGTCGTCCACGCGTACGAGGGCCTGGAGAACAGCGAGAACGTGATCCACGCTCTGGAGCGGGGGGAGATCTCCGGGCTGGACTTCGAACGCCACCTGGCCGCCCGGCTGGTCACCACGGACGGCGTGCCGCCGGTCGCCGAGGGCCTGCTGGACAGGATGTTCTCCCGTTTCCACCGGGTCGAGCCGATGTACGAGATGCTCCGGGTGGCCCGTGCCGCCGGGCTGCGCACCTGCCTGCTCTCCAACTCCTGGGCGAACGAGTATCCCCGCGAGGGCTGGGACGACGTCTTCGACGAGGTCGTCATCTCGGGAGAGATCGGCATGCGCAAACCCGAGCAGAGGATCTTCGAGCACGCGCTCGGCAGGATCGGCCTGGCCGGTGAGCAGTGTGTGTTCGTCGACGACATCGAGGCCAACATCGAGGCCGCCCGGCGGCTCGGCATCGTCGGCGTGCACCACCGCGACCCCGAGGTGACCATCGCCGAGTTGGAGACCCTGTTGCGGGTCTCGCTGCGCTGACGCCCGTCCGGTCCGGAGCGGATCGGGTCACTCCGCGCGGGCGGTACCACCGCGGGTCGCCGGTACTGGCACACTCGATGCGTGAATCGGCGCCGAACCGGCACCGATGTCTTAAGAGATAGATCGAGGCATGGATGCGCGTCTACCTGCCGTGTACGCTCCCGGCGCTGGCCCGCGTGGCCACCGTGGGGGAGCTCGGCCCGGCCCCGCTGACCGGCTACGCGGTGACACCCGCGTTGATCGAGTGGTACGTCTCGGGTGACACCGAGGAACTGGAGTACGTCGCACTGACCGAGGCGGCCAGGGATTCCCTGCGGATGCTGGCCGCCGACCGCGCGGACGGGGTGGAGGTCGCCGCGCGGCGGGTGGTCGTCGCCGTCGACGTACCGGAGGGCGACGTGAGCGTGAGCGCCGATCTGGACGAGCGCGCCCGGGTACGACTCGCCGCGGCGGTGCCGCTGGCGCGGATCGCCGCCGTCCATGTGGACGACCTGTCGGCGGTGAAGGACGTCGAGGCCGCCGTCGCGGCGCTGCCCGCGGCCGACCGGGGCGACGACGACGCCAGGTTCACCGTGGACGGCGTCGAGGCCAACGAGCTCCTCTGGTACGCCACCCAGGAGATTCCCGACCTGGTCGGCTGATCCCCTCTCGCGTCCGGAGTCCGGAGAGCGGGCCGATCACCCTGTCATGGCGCCGCTCCGGCGAGGGTTTTCGCTATCCTGGGAGGCAATATGAGACACATTGTTTGGGATTGGAACGGCACGCTTTTCCACGACATCGACGCCGTCGTGGGTGCGACGAACGCGGTGTTCGAGCCGTACGGGCTGGGCTCCTACGACGCGGACCGCTTCCGTGCCGTCTACACGCGCCCGATCTGGGCCGCCTACGAGCGCATGCTCGGCCGTGCCCTCCACGAGGGCGAGTGGGAGATGCTCGATCTTGGCTTCCACGACAACTACCACCGGCTGATGCTGGAGTGCGGGCTGGCCGACGACGCGCTCTCCACCCTGGAAAGCTGGGGGAACACGGGAGGCAGGCAGTCGCTGCTGTCCATGTGGGCGCATGACCGGCTGGTTCCCAAGATCGCGGAGTTTGGCATCGACCACCACTTCACCCGGATCGACGGTCTGCGCAGCGCCTCCGGTGGGCACAAGGCCGAGTCGATGGTGGCCCACCTGGCCGCGCTCGGCATCGACCCGGCCAACGTCCTCGTGATCGGTGACAGCCTGGACGACGCGCACGCCGCCCAGCACGTCGGCGCGCGCGCGGTCCTCTACACCGGCGGCATGACCAGCCGCGCCGACCTGATGTCCTGCGGCGTCCCGGTCGTCGACACCCTCGCGAACGCTCTCGACCACGCCTAGGCTCTGCCCCTCGGGCCTGCGGAGGCCGCCGTATCCGAAAAATGGTCGCGGGCCGGACAGGTGAACGGTGGGGTTTCCCGGTCGGCATGGTGGAGGGGGCACCACCACAGGGCAATCCCACCCAAAAACTAATGTTTTCGGCATCGGAGGCGGTCGCCATGCGCCTCGGGCCGTACCCTGGGCATCCGCACCCATTCCGGGAGGCTCCGATCAACCGCCTCGTTCTCTGGAACATCGACCTCACCCTGGTCGACGTGTCCATCGTCACCCGCGAGGCATACGCGGAGGCCTTCCGCGCTGTCACCGGCAGGCCCCTGGTCAAGCTGACCCAGCCCAACGGGCGCCCGGACTCTGAGATCGTCTTCGAGATGCTCGCCATCAACGGGATCGTCGCCGGGGACGACCACCTCCCCAGGTTCCTCGACGCGCTGGCCGAATCCTTCGGAGCCAGGCGCAGGCGCCTGGCCAAGGACGGCCGGATGATGCCCGGAGCCCGCGACGCGCTGAAGGCGGTGGCAAAGCTCGACGGCGTGGTCCAGTCGGTGCTCACCGGCACGATCAAGAGCAACGCCGTGCACAAGCTGACCGCGTTCGGCCTCGACAAGTACGTCGACTTCGCGATCGGCGGCTATGGCGAGGAGGTCTATCCCAAGGCCACCCTCCTGCAGGTCGCGCAGGGCCGGGCCAAGCAGAAGTACGGGGCGACCTTCGACGGGAGCAACACCGTGCTGATCGGCGACTCGGCCAGGGACGTCCAGGCCGCCAGGATCGCCGGGGCCGCGATGATCGGCGTCGCCTCCGGGCGCTCCCTGGCGGCCGAGCTGCACGAGGCCGGGGCGGACGCGGTCCTGCCCGATCTCGCCAACCCCTCCGAGGTGGTGGCCGCCGTCGCCGGCCTCACCTCTCCGGCCCGCCGCGCCGGCCACTACCCCGCCGGCCGCTGATTCCTGTCCGGTGGGCGGGCCGGATGAACTCGACAGTGCTGTCTTCCCCTACCCCTTGCCGGCCACCTCGGGCTCACCGGCCGATCAGGCGTCGCCACCTCGGCAGGAAGGAACGGACATTGTCAATACTCTCCCGTGCCGCCCGCGTGTTCGGATGGTCGGCGCCCAGCACCCGCTCGCAGTCGGCCAGGACCTGCTTGAACAGGACGATGGCCTCTCGCGTCCGTCCCGCCGAGTCGTGGGCGTAGGCGAGGTAGTGGCGGCTGGTCAGGGTGTCAAGGTGGTCGGCGCCCAGTTTCCGTTCCCGTTCGGCCACGACCCGCTCGTACAGGACGATGGCCTCCCGCAGCCGACCCGCCTCCAGGTAAATCTCGGCGAGGTTGTGGCGGCTGGTCAGGGTGAGGGGGTCATCGGCGTCCAGCAGCCGCTCGCAGTCGGTCAGTATCGCCTCATACGAGGTGATGGCCTTCTGTGTCCGCCCCGCCGCCCGATAGGCGCCGGAGAGGTTGCCGCGGGTGGTCGAGGTGAGGAGGTGGTCGTGGCCAAGCACCCGCTCGCAGTCGGGCAGGACCTGCTCGTACAGGGTGATGGCCTTCTGCGTCCGTCCCTCCATCTGATGGGCGTCGGCGAGGTTGTGGCGACTGGCCAGACTGATGTGGTGGTCGGTGCCCAGCACCCGCTCGCAGTCGGCCAGGACCTGCTCGAACAGGGCGATGGCCTCCCGCGTACGCCCCGCAGACCGATAGGTGTCGGCGAGGTCATGGCGGGTGCCCAGGGTGAGATGGTGGTCGCTGCCCAGCACCCGCTCGCAGTCGGCCGCTGCCCGCTCGTACAGGGGGATGGCCTCCTGCGTCCGTTCTCCCCACTGGTAGGTGTAGGCAAGGACCTGGCGGCTGGTCAGGGTGTCGAGGTGGTCGACCCCCAGCACCCGCTCCCGTTCGGCCAGGACCTGCTCGAACAGGGCGATGGTCTCCTGCGTCCGCTCCGCCGCCTGATAGCTACAGGCGAGGTTGTGGCGGTTACTCAAGGTGGTGGGGTGGTCGGTGCCCAGCAGCCGTTCGGATTCGGCCAGTGTCACCTCATGCAGGGTGATGGCGCGGGACAGGTCGCCCATCTCCCGCAGGTAGTCGCCGGACCAGCCGCGCAGCAGCAGCAGGTCAGGTGTCAGGAGGCCGACGGGGAAGGCGGTGGCATAGAGGACACCGATGTGTTCCCGCAGGGACTTCGCCATGCCCCTGGCTTTCCAGGGCGTGGTCTCCTCGTTGATCAGGTCGTTCAACGCGCGCAGCGGGCCGACGGCATCGGCCAGCACCTGCCCCAGGCGGTCGTCGTGGTGGGCGCGTTCGCGCAGCACCCGCTGGATCAGGCTGTGCATCAGCACCACCCGGCCATCGTCGCTGAAGGTGATCAGCGAGGTGTCGGCCAACCCGGACAGAAGCTCGTCGACGCCCGATCGCTCCTCGGATTCCGCGCCACCGGGCAGCAGCGACCTGGTCACGCCGGTCGAGGACAGCACCGCCAGCCTCTCCAGCACCGGGCGGGCGCCCGCGACGGCCTCCTCGGCCTGGCCGAGCGAGACAAGGACCGCCTGTGCCACCCCGGCCGGATAGCCGTCGTCCTCCAGGGTGGTCAGCTGCCGATCCGGGGACAGGTCGCGCAGCGAGCGCAGGTAGCCGTGATAGCCGGTCTTCTCCCGGGCGATGACCGCGCCCGCCTGGGCCAGCGCCAGCGGCAGACACCCCAGTTCCTCGGCCAGCTCGGCGGCCGCGCTCTCATCGGCCAGGCCGGTGCGGCCGGCCAGGAACGCCACCGCCTGGGCCGGGGTGAAGGCATTCACCTCCATCGGGGCGTAGTGATCTCCGAAGGCACGGTCGCGGGAGGTGATCACCACCCGGGCCGCTCCGCCGGCCGGACACCACCTCCGCACCGCCTGGATGTCGGTGGCGCCGTCGAACACCACCAGGCATGGCTGATGCGTCCCCGACAGCCACGCCTTCGCCTTGTCCGAGGCACTCTCGGGGGTGTCAACGGGGACGCGCACCCCCAGCCGATGGGCGAGGTCCTCCAGTCCGGCGAGGATCTGATCGGTGGTCGCGGCGGGGATCCAGGCCACCACCGGCCACCCCGCCGCCTGGCAGGCCCACGCGTACGAGGCGGCCAGCAGCGTTTTGCCCACCCCCGGAGCGCCGGTCAGCGCGCACACCGCCTCCTCGGCGGCGAGTGGCGCCAGTAGATCCTCGCGTACCTGAAATCCTGCGGGCGGGGCGGGGACGGCGCCCTCGACGATCTGCTCACGCACCGGCGGCCGGGCGGTGAAGTCGGCCACCACGGCGGAGACCGCTACCGGCGGCTTCTCACGCGACGACCTTCGCTGATCCGTCATGTGCCCCATCCTCCGATCGAACACCTCCGCCGGGCACGGATGACGCCAAACGGTGATCAACTACCTTCGCGTGCCGGAGGGCGGGAGCGGCCCGCGGGTGAAGGTCACCGCTGCGGGAGGCCGGTCAGGAAGCGGCTCGCGATGGGGGCGGCCACCGTGGAGCCGGCGCCGCCGCCCTCCACCACGATGGAGAACGCCAGGTCTCCCCGGTAGCCGATGAACCAGGCGTGCGACGGCGGTTCCTTGCCCGAGCCGAACTCCGCGGTCCCGGTCTTGCCCGCCGTGCCGGAGGGGAAGGGGACCGCGCTCGCGGTGCCCTCCACCACCACCGCGGGCATCAGCGTGCGCAGTGCCCGCAGGATCTCGGGTTCCAGCTTCCGCGGCTCGGCCTCGGGCAGCAGGGAGGCCGCCACCAGGCGGGGTGGGCGCCAGGAGCCGTCGGCGATCGCCGCGGCGACCGTGGCCATGTTGAGCGGGCTCGCCAGCACCCGGCCCTGGCCGATCGAGGTCGATGCGAGGTCGGTGTCGTCCTTGGGCGCGGGGAACTCGGCCCGTACCGCGGGCACGCCGGGCCGGACGGGGGCGCCGAACCCGAAGCTCCCGGCGACGGTGGCGAGCCGCTGCCCGCCGAGCCGGTCCACGGTGAGCGCGCCGAACGTGGTGTTGCACGAGTGCGCGAACGCCGTGCGCAACGGGAGCGTGCCGTAGTCCTTGAACCCGGCGTTGTGGAAGGCGAAGCCGCCGATGTTCTGCTCGGCCGGGCAGCTCACCTGCTCGTCCGCGGTCATGCCGTCGGCGACCAGGGCCGAGGTGGTGATCACTTTGAAGGTCGAGCCCGGCGGGTAGTGGCCCAGCAGCGCCCGGTTGAACCCGCCGGGCTTGTTGACCACGGCGAGGATCTCGCCGGTCGAGGGCCGGAGCGCGACCAGCGAGGCGGGCCTGTTCACCGCCTCCAGTGCCGAGGCGGCGGCGCGGTGGACGTCCAGGTCGACGGTGGTGCGCAGTTCCCGGCCGGCCTTGGCGGCGGCGGTGGCGAGCGTGGCGACCTTCTCGGTGCCCTTCACCAGGTCGATCCGCGCGGACGAGGTGCCGGTGAGGCGGGAAGCGTACGTCTGGGTGAGTCCCTCGACGAGTTGCTGCACCGAGCCCGGCGTGGCGGGGGTGTCGATCCGGGTGCCGTCGGCGGCGAGGATCGGCGCCCGCTCGGCCTTGACCAGCATGGTCTTGATCCGCAGGCCCGTTCCGAGCCTGGGGTGGACGGCGGCCGGGCTCCACTCCACCCGCCAGGCGCGCTCGTGCTCGACCAGTCTCAGTGACCCCTCGTAGGCCCAGTTCACGGGCCCCTCCAGCGTCGCGCGGAACCCGACGGTGGCGGGCTCGCCGTCCCGAGCGTCTCCCAGGACGCTGAAGGCGGCCCCCGTCAGCTTCAGGTCGGTACGGAAACGCCGGTACCAGCGCTCGAAGTCGTCCGGCGGCTTGACGGTCAGCGCACGCATCGCCGGGTAGTCCTGCCGGCTCCACGCGGTCAGGAACATCTCCGCGGTCTCCTCGGGCGAGCCCTCGGTGTGCAGTGCCCATACAGTGCCCGCGCTCGCGGCCGCCAGCACCAGCGCGGTCGCGGTGGCCAGGTGTCTCAGCCTCATGGCAGTGGTCGCCCTTCGTCGTCGGGGACAGAGGAGACCAGAGAGTTGTCCCTTATGTCCAATATTTGGGACAGGATGAGATCGATAGCCGAATGGATATCGGTGCTGGTGGTGACGTGTTTTCCGGGGGTGGTGGCGAGGGTGTGTGTGGTCGGTCCACACGGTGTGCCGGGGCGATATGTGAACCCTGGGGATGACATTCGGTTGGGGCGCCGAGAGGATAGGGCCATGGTTGAGGAAGGTGCGCTGCTCTGGGAGCCCTCCCCGGAGGTTGTGAGGAACGCGAAGGTCACCCGTTATGCGGAGTGGCTGGGCCGGGCCGGTGACTACGAGTCCCTGTGGCAGTGGTCGGTGGACGCCCCGGCCGAGTTCTGGACGTCGATCTGGGACTACTTCGGGGTCGTGGGGGAGCGCGGTGACGGGCCGGTCCTGTCGGGGGAGATGCCCGGCACGGAATGGTTCGCCGGGTCGACGGTGAACTACGCGGCCAACGCGCTGCGCTGGGCCGCCTCCGACCCCGGGCGGCTCGCGCTGGTCGCCCGCGACGAGGCGGGCGGGCGGCGGACGTTCACCAGGGGCGAGCTGGCCGAGGAGGTGGCACGGATCCGCGCGGGCCTGGCGGCGCTGGGTGTCGGACGGGGCGACCGGGTCGCGGCCTACGTGCCGAACGTCCCCGAGGCGCTGATCGCCTTCCTGGCGACCGCCTCCCTGGGAGCCGTCTGGTCCTCCTGCTCGCCCGACTTCGGGGCGTCCAGCGTGATCGACCGTTTCACCCAGATCGAGCCGAAGGTGCTCGTCGCGGTCGACGGCTACGACTACAACGGCAGAAGCTTCGACCGAAGCGCGGTCGTCGACGACATCGCGGCCAGGCTGCCGACGCTGGTGGCGCGGGTCCGGATCTCGGCCGAGGACGTGCGGGGCGCGCGGAGTACGCCGGGCGCGGACATCCCCGGCGGCTCCGGCGCGGCGGACGCTCCGGGGCCCGGGGCCGGGGCCCGTACGGTGAGCTGGGCGGAGCTGCGCTCCGTCGCGGGGCCGCTCGACTTCGAGCCGGTGCCGTTCGGGCACCCGCTCTGGATCGTCTACTCCTCGGGTACCACCGGGCTGCCCAAGCCGATCGTGCACGGCCACGGCGGTGTGGTGCTCGAACACCTCAAGGCGATCTCCTTCCACCAGGACCTGGGTGAGGACGACGTCTTCTTCTGGTACACCACCACCGGCTGGATGATGTGGAACTACCTCGTCGGCGGACTGCTGGTCGGCTCGACCGTGGTGCTCTACGACGGGGCGGCGACCTACCCCCAGACCGACGCGCTCTGGCGGCTGGCCGCCGAGGAGGGGGTCACCTACTTCGGTACGGGCGCTCCGTACGTGATCGCGTCCATGAAGGCCGGCCTCAGGCCGTCGGGCCTCGACCGGCTGCGGGGGCTCGGTTCCACCGGCTCGCCGCTGCCGCCCGAGGGGTTCGGCTGGGTGCACGACGCGCTGCCGGACGTGCAGCTCGGTTCGTTCTCCGGGGGCACCGACGTGTGCACCGGTTTCGTCGGCGCGGTCCCGCTGCTCCCGGTCCGGGCGGGTGTGATCCCCTGCCGCTGCCTGGGAGCGAAGGTGGAGTCCTTCGATCCGTCGGGCAGGTCGGTGATCGGCGAGGTCGGCGAGCTGGTGGTGACCCTGCCGATGCCGTCGATGCCGGTGATGTTCTGGAACGACCCGGACGGGTCGCGCTACCGCGACAGTTACTTCTCCGAGTACCCCGGGGTCTGGCGGCACGGTGACTGGATCAAGATCCTTCCTGACGGTGGCTCGGTGATCTACGGCCGCTCCGACTCGACACTGAACCGGGGCGGGGTGCGGATGGGCACCAGCGAGTTCTACCGCGTGGTGGAAGGTTTCGAGGAGATCGCCGACAGTCTGGTGATCGACACCGGCCAGCTCGGGCAGGAGGGCCGCCTGCTGCTGTACGTCACCATGGTCGAGGGGGAGACGCTCCGGGACGACCTGGTCATGCGCCTGCGCCGGGAGCTCAGGGAGAGGCTCTCCCCGCGCCATGTGCCGAACGAGATCATCGAGGTCCCCGGCATCCCCCGCACCCTCAGTGGCAAGAAGCTGGAGGTCCCGATCCGCAAGATCCTCCTCGGTGTCCCCCCGGAGAAGGCCGCCAATCTCGACGCCATGGCCAACCCCGAGGTCCTCTCCCACTTCGTCCCGGAGGCCGACACCGCGCGGCGCTGACCGCCCCGCCCCGCCACGTCACCGGGCACGGTTTCCTTGGGCGCGGTTTCCTCGGGCACGGGCCCGAGGACCGGCCTTCCCAGGCACCGCCCGAACCATGGAGGCCGCCGAGATGCGCCCCGTGGGACGTGGCGGGGTGGTCCCGGGCTTCCGGGGACATTTCTCCCGGGAGTCGGGGGCATCGGCCCAGGCGGCCTGGGACGGGGTCCGGGTTCGCTGTCCAGGTGATGAAAAATCCTGATTCATTCCGCCGGATCGTCGCCGGCATCGCCCTGCTCGCCTGGCCGCTGCTGGAGTTCCTCGCCTTCCTCACCGCGCCGCCGGGAAGAAGTCACGCCCCCGCGGTCTTCCGGGAGAGCGCGACGACAGTGCAGGTCAGCGCGCTTCTCTACCTGTGGGCCGCGCTCGCCCTCATCCCGGTGACCTTCGCCCTGGCCCACCTGCTGCGCAGGCGCGCCCCGAGAACGAGCAACGTGGGGGCCGTGCTCGGCCTGATCGGCTGCGGGCACGCGCTGACGCTCTTCACCACCGACTTCTACGACCTGGCCCTGGCTCAGATGCTGCCCGACGCGCAGGCGGAGGCGGTCACGGCCCGGGCCGGCGAGCTGTGGGGATTCCTGTACGGCATGCTGCTGCCCGCCTTCCTCGCCCACGTCGGGCTGTTCACCCTGCTCATCGCGCTGGCCGCGGTCAGGGTCGCCCCCTGGTGGGTGCCGGTCACCGCGTTCGCGGGAACGCTGGTCCCCTTCCTGGCCGTCGACCAGGCACCGGCCGTGCAGGCGACGGGCGCCCTGTTCCACCTGGCCGCGTACGGCTGGATCGCGCTGCGCGTGCTGCGGATGCCGGACGCCGAGTGGAGTGGGGAGGTCAGCGGGCAGGTCACAACCCCGCTTCCCGCGCGCGCATGATCGCCTGTGCCCGGTCCGCCACCTGGAGCTTGGTGAAGACGGCCGACACGTGATTGCGCACGGTCTTCTGGCTCAGCCCGAGCCTGGCGGCGATCTGCGGGTTCGTCAGATGCTCGGCGACCAGGCCGAGGATCTCCCGCTCCCGTCTGGTCAGCTCGGGCAGCGCCTCCTCCCGCCCGTGCTCGCGCCCCTGCTCGCCGAAGTAGCTCACCAGCCGGGTGGCGATGGCCGGGCCGAAGATGGCCTCGCCCTCGGCCACCGCCTGCACGGACCGGACGATCTCCGCCTTCCTCGCGCCCTTGAGAACGTAGCCCCTGGCGCCGGCTCGCATGGCCGCGAACACCGAGTCGTCGTCGTCCGACATGCTGAGCACGACCACCCGGATGTGCGGGTGGTCGTGGGTGAGCCGCTCGGTGGCCGCGACCCCGCCCATCCCCGGCATCGCCAGGTCCATCAGGACCACGTCGGGCTGCGCCCGCCCGACCAGGGCCAGCGCCTGCTCGCCGCTGGCCGCCTCGTCGGCGATTTCGATGCCCTCGGTCGTCGACAGCAGGGTCCGCAGCCCCGCGCGAAAACCCGGATGGTCGTCAACCAGCAGGATCCGGATCACCACCGCCTCCTTCCTCGGCCGCCGGCAGCACGACCCTGACAAGGGTCCCGCCTCCCGGATGCTCCTCGAACACGCACGATCCGCCCAACTCCACAGCGCGCTCCCGCATCGACGCCAGCCCGACCCCCGCGCGGCCCGGCCCTCCGGGGCCGTCGGGGACGGGCGCCTCCCGGCGCATCCCCCGGCCGTCGTCGGAGACCTCCAGCCTCAGCGTGCCGTCCGCCACCTCGATCCGCAGCTCCGCGCGGGTCGCTCCGGCGTGCCTGCGCACGTTGGCCAGCGCCTCGGACGCGATCCGGTAGGCGGCGACCTCGGTGGCGGCCGGCAGCGGCGGCAGGCCGTCCGGGGCGCGCAGGGCCACCCGCAGGCCGGCCGGTTGCCGGATCGTATGGGCGCGGAGCGCGCCGAGCAGCCCCAGGGAGTCCAGCGCGGGTGGGCGCAGGCCGTCCACCAGGGTCCGCACGTCGGCCACCGCGGCCTCGGCGTCGGAGACGATCTCGGCCAGCAGCCGCCGCGCGTGCTCGTCCTCGACCAGGTCGTGCACGGCCTCGGCACGCATGGTCAGCGCGGCCAGCGTGGGCCCGAGCCCGTCGTGCAGGTCGCGCCTCAGCCTGCGCCGCTCCTCCTCGCGGGCCATCACCAGCCGCTCCCGCGAGCGCCGCAGGTCGGCGGAGAGCCGTACGGCGTGCACGGCCACCGAGATCTGCCTGGCCAGGTCGCCGAGGACGCGCAGGTCGCGGGGGCCGAACCCGCTCTCTCCCGGCCTGGGCGACAGGATGAGGTCGCCGGCCCGCTCGCCGTTGTGCGTCAGTGGCAGCCGTACGAGCTCCCCTGCGGGCGTGCCGGACGCGTACCGCGCGCCGTCGGCCGTCTCGACCGCCGCGTACGGCAGGCGCAGTGCCTCGGCGACCGACCGGGCGACCCCCGGCAGCACGGTGCCCGGTTCGGCGGTGCTCTCCAGCCTGCGGCCCAGGCGGGTGAGCGCCGCGTACGGATCGTCACGCTCCCCGTACATCAGCAGGTTGACCCAGCCCCGCAGCCGTTCCCGCAGCGGCGCGAAGGCGAGGGCCACGAGCCCGGCGGCCAGGATCGAGATCGGCAGGTCCCCGGTGGGGAAGAGCGCGCCGAGGTAGCCGACCACGACCACGTACCCGCCGGTCACGCACCCCGACAGCAGCGCGTAGACCAGCGTCCGGTTGATCACCAGGTCGATGTCGAAGAGCCGGTGGCGCAGGATCGCGACGCAGATGGCGACCGGCAGGAGGGTCACGCCGACTCCGCCGACCAGCTCCCACGGGGTGTTGGTCATGGGCCAGATGGAGCCGGGGACGTCGTCGGTCAGCCCGGCCGCCAGCCTGGCCGCGACGACCACCGCCTCGATGCCGACCGCGTAGACCAGCCAGGCGACCTGGCGGCGCTCCCGGCCGCCGCTCCGAAGAGCCCGCACGCCCAGGTCCAGCGCGCCCGCGAAGAACACCACGGCGAACAGGGCGGTCATCGCCGTCTCCACCACCGGTGCCACGTCCGCGAGACCGGCCACTCCGAGCGGGTTGACCACGCCGCTGCCCTCGGCGACCTGGCTGTTCTCACCGGGCCGGAACGCGCCGGCCACCATGGTCACCGCTCCCGCGGCGGTGACGCCGATCACCAGCCGGCGGGCTCCCGCCGAGGACAGCCGCCCATCGGGGAAGAACAGCGGGATCAGGCAGGCCGACAGGTTCGCCGGCACCCAGAGCCAGGTCTGCGGCCAGGCCAGGGCTTCGGCCAGTGGCAGCCCGGGACGGGTGACGAGGCCGAGGATCGCGTACTGCCCGCAGAACTCCATGAGCGCGAAGCAGAACGCGCTCGCCGTCAACAGCCGGCCCACTCCGTGCTCGGGACGGGGCGAACCGATGAGGCCGCCCGCCAGCGCGCAGGCCGCCACGAACAGCAGGTGGGACAGGGTGAGCGGATTCGTCCCGTTGAGAACGGCCAGGACGACGGCGAGCACGGTCAGCACCAGGGTCAGGGCGCACCATGACCACGCGATGCGCGCCGCTGCCGCCGCCACTGTGCCTCCCGAGCCGGTCGCCACACCGTATCCGGCCCGGGGGACGATGTCTCGGGGTGGGACTCGCCGATCAAAGGAGCGGCCCCCGGGGTCAGATTCCCTGGGGGAGCCGGAACAGCCGGCCCGGGTCGCGGGCGGCCTTGATCTGGGCGAGCCTGGTGGCGTTCGCCCCGTAGTAGGCCGCGCGCCAGCCGCCGAGCTCGGGGTCGATGTAGTTGACGTAGGCGTGGTCGCCGAAGTGGGGTCGCATCGCCGCGTGCGAGGTCCTGGCCCAGGCGGCCGCTCCGGCGCGGTGGGCGTAGTACTGCACGCTGTAGAGGGCGGCCCGGTGCGGGAAGGCGGTGGCGTCGGGGCGGACCCGGGCGACGGCGCCGCCGAGGGCGTCCAGCAGCACGGTGTGGTTGCCGGGGCGGGCGACCTGGGCGACCAGGGTCCCGGCCCCGGCCTCGGAGAGCGGGCGGTAGGCCATGTGCGACTTGGCGGTGAAGGTGTCCCTGGACAGCCGCCCGCCCCTGGTCTGCCCCGGCAGGGACCCGCCCAGGTGGCACTGGGTGACCGAGAGCGAGCCGCAACCCGCCATGGTCAGCATGGCCTGGCGGTAGGAGGTCTGCCGGACGTAGCTCGACGAGGGCGACCCGGCCGCGTCGGCCAGCCGGTCGAGCAGCCGCTCGCAGTCGGCCCTGCCGCCGAGGTAGAGCCCGACGACCTGCACGTCCATCCCGCCGTCGCGGCTGAGGTGCATGCCCGACCACAGGGCGTCCGGGGCCGAGGGGCCCCACGCCTGCCAGGCGCGCAGCGCCCTGGCCGCCTTCGACCACGGCCAGTGCAGGAAGAACACCGTGACCTCGCGGGCCGGGTGGGTCCGGAACTCGAAGGAGACCGCCACGCCGAGGTTGCCCCCGCCGCCGCCCCGGGAGGCCCAGTACAGGTCGGCGTTGTGGTTCGCGTCGCAGGTCAGCAACTGTCCATCGGCCGTGACGATCTGGACGGACTCCATCACGTCGCAGGTCAGGCCGTACTTCCTGGAGACCACGCCGATGCCGCCGCCCAGGGCCAGCCCGCTCACCCCGACCGTGGCGCAGGTCCCGGCGGGGATGCTGACCCCGCTCGCGGCGAGCCTGTCGTAGACGTCGATCAGCTTGGCGCCCGCCCCGACCCTCGCCCGCCCGGCGGTGTGGCTCACCTTGCTCATCCGGGACACGTCCAGGACCAGGCCGGTCCCGGTGGACCAGCCGGCGTAGGAGTGCCCGCCGGACCGCACGGCCAGCGGCACGTTCAGCCGGCGCGCGAAGCCGACGCACTCGGCGACGTCGGAGGGGTTGGCGCAGTAGGCCACGCCCGCGGGCCGCACCGCGTCGAAGGTGGGGTTGAACAGCCGGCGTGCGCTGTCGTACGAGGCGTCGCCAGGCCGGATGACCTTGCCGGCCAGCCCGTCGGCCAGGGCCCGCCAGTCGGCGGGGCGCGGGCCGCTCGCGGCGCGCGTGGTATCCCGGCCGGTCACGCCGGTGGCGCCCAGGGCGGGTGTGCCCTGAACGCCCAGTGCCAGAGCGGCCAGGCCGCCGGTACGAAGGAATGCCCGCCTGTCAGGAGCGGTCCGCATGCGTTCTCCCCGAGGTTCCGTGTCGACTACCCGATAGGACGACCGCATCCATCACCTGGTTGGTCACATTCACATCACCGTTCGCGCGACGGGTCTCGACGGGGTCAGGTCCCCTGCACCACGCGCAGTGCGAGGGCGGGGCACATCTCGACGGCCCTGCGGGCCATCCGCCGGAACTGGGCGGGTACGGTGTCGCGGCCGAACACCGGGTAGCCGTGCTCGTCGAGCCGGACGAGGTCGGGGGCGAGCCGGGCGCACAGGCCGTGGCCCTGGCAGCGGGTCCAGTCCACGGTCAGCTTCACCTCGGGCTCGTTCTCCTGCGGAGGCAGGGGGAGCACGCCGTGCACCGGGCGCCCGCAGGTGCCGTGCAGGAGGTGTTCCTCGATGTCGTCGGGGAAGGCGTCCAGCGCCGACAGCACGAACCTGGCCGTACCGTCGGGGTGGAAGCACGCGCCCCTGCCCTTGACGCTCGCCGCCCTGGCGCGCAGTTCGTCCAGGGCGGCGGCGGAGCCGCCCATGACCTCGGCCATCGACTGCGCGACGCCCGGGAGGCCGAGACGGCACGGACCGCACTGCCCCGACGACTGGGCGGCCAGGTATCTCGCCACCCTGACCGTCTCGCCCAGCGGGCAGGTCTCCCCGCCGAGCGGCACGATGATCCCGGCGCCGAGTTGGCCGCCCGCCTCGGCGATGCCCTGCCGGGAGACGGTCGCCACGGCCGCGGCGTCCGCGTGGAGCCACGCGCCGTGGTAGCCGCCGACCAGCACGCCGTCGCCGGTGGAGGCCTGGCAGGCGTCCAGGACGGCGTAGAGCGGCGTGCCGGTCGCGACCTCGACGACGGCCGGGGCCTTGGCCGAACCTCCCACGGTGAGCAGCACCGTGCCGGGCTCGCGCGCCGTGCCGACGTCGGCGTACCGCTCGGCGCCCAGGGTCGCGAGGACCGCGAGCTGGGCGTAGGTCTCGGCGTTGGACAGCAGGGTGGGCAGCCCGTTCACCCCGCTCTCGACGGCCCTGACCTTGCGGCCCGGCGGCTCTCCGACCTGCCCGTTCACCGACCTGACCAGGGCGCCGCCCTCGCCGGAGATGAACCGTTCGACGATGCCGGCCACCCGGACCTGGTCGCCGATGCCCCGCTCCTCGACCGCGGCGGTGACGGAGGTCTGGCCCATGCCGCCCTCGACCGTCGCGATCACGACCTGCTTGGCGCCGATCGCGCCCGCCGCGAGCAGCGCCCCCTCGATGACCAGGTGGGGGGTTCTGGTGAGCAGCATCGTGTCCTTGCTGCTGGCCGGCTCGCCCTCGGCCGCGTTGACCAGGACGATCTTCTCCGGCTTCTTGTCCATCACCGCGCGGACCTTGCGGGCGAAGGGGAAGGCGGCCCCGCCCCGCCCGCGCATGTCCACCTCGTCGGCCAGCGCCGCCAGCTCCTCGCCGGACATGCCGGGCGCCGTGCCGTGCATGTCGCGGTGGGCCGCGAGGTCCATCCTGCGGCAGTCCTCCAGCCCGGCGGTCAGCCGGGCCGGCCCCAGCTGCCGGACCGGGGGAACGCGGTAAGGGATCATCCAACGCCTCCGATGCGGCGAAGCTCCGGTGGGTTCTCGCGCACCTGGCGCGGGATGCGGCCGATGATGCTCGTGGGCGGGGTCAGCTCCGCGGCGGCGGGTGCCTCCACGGCGGCCTCCTCGCGTACCGGGATCTGCCCGGGCTGCAGCTCGGAGATCACCCTGATCAGCAGGGCCGCGCCCACCGCGACCAGGCAGATCACGTAGCTCCAGGTCACCCACTCGGCGGGACGGCGGCCCGCGGTCAGCCCGTGCAGGACCGCCAGCGGCCACGCCAGGTAGGCGGAGCCGTGCAGCAGCCGCCAGAGCCACGGCCTGTTGTTCTCCGCGAACCTGGCCCGGGCGACCCCGGTGAGGAAGACGAGGATCATCAGGTCGGAGGCGATGGCGCCGAAACCGACGTACAGACCCTGGCCGCCGGTGGCCAGCGGGACCACGGCGGAGGCGGGAGAGGTCCTGCTTTCGATGATCTTCATGGTGACGTGGATGCCCAGGGAGCCCATACCGATCATGGCGGTGGCCCGGTGCACGAACTGGGAGCGGATCCGGCCCGGGACGGGCAGCACGATCCGGTCGGCCGACAGCAGGCCGAGTGCCACGGTCGCGGTGAACGACACGAGGGCGATCACGCCCCCGAAGAACGAGAAGACCCCACGGATGGTCGCGGCCATCTCCATGCCGGGCCCGGTCCGCCCGAGCATGAGCAGGCCGACCACGGAGACCGTGATCGTGGCACCGAGACCGATCCTGGCGGGTCTTCGGTCGAGACTTGTCCCGGCCTCCGAGCGGGTGTGTCGCGGAGTCCGTCTGTTACCCACCTGTTGCTCCTGTCTGCGAAGCGGCTCGACGACGTCTGCGTGCGAGGGGGATGGACTCTGGTACTGCGAGATGCCGCTCCCCGGCCTCCGCGGGGGTGTGGAAGAGGCGCGGAGACGGGGAGCGGCGGCTCCGGGGGACTCCGGGGGACATCGTCAGC
Organism: Streptosporangium sp. NPDC005286; assembly: GCF_040607515.1. Classification (NCBI taxonomy): domain Bacteria; kingdom Bacillati; phylum Actinomycetota; class Actinomycetes; order Streptosporangiales; family Streptosporangiaceae; genus Streptosporangium; species Streptosporangium sp. NPDC005286. The sequence goes on from NZ_JBEXGU010000068.1 coordinate 31,241, forward strand.
AGCGACGCCCCCGGTTGATGCAGTCGACGGCGAACCTCATGAGCCGGTCGGGCATCACGTTCGCGAAGTCGGCGTGGTCGGTGACGGGGTTGTGGCGCTGCTCGGGGAAGGCGTCCAGCGCGAAGGAGGCCGTACGCGGGGTGGAGTAGACCAGGGTCATCCGCAGCTGCGGGATCGGCCTGGTACCGGACGGGCAGGCGCCGCCCGCGTCGGGGAACAGCACGTGCGTGCGGTGGTTGGCGCTGTCCGTGTTCTGGCCGTCCCAGCAGCTGGGGAAGTCCAGGATCCGCACGAGCAGGCTGCCTCGGGGGCAGAGCGGGTACTTGGTGGTGATCCGGTTGGTGAACCCGGTGCAGGTCCACTTGGCCAGGGCGTTCGCACCGCCGTTCGTGGCGGCCTTGGCGTCACCGGTGATCATCCTGATGAAGCGCGGCATGGCGGTCACCCTGGCCACCGGGTTGCCGCGGAACTGCAGGCTCACCTGGCGGGCCCGCAGGATGGTGCCGACGTTGCCGTCCGGGTCGGTGGCGTTGGCGTCGGACGTGCGGTCGCGCAGGACCGGCCAGAAGTAGGTCGAGCGGTCGCCGAGCGCGCACGTGGTGCCCGCCGCGGCCAGGGACTGGTCGGTGCTGAAGGCGTCGGTCGACAGGTTCCCGACGTAGTCGTGGATGTGGTGGGCGCCGTTGCTCACCCCCGGGGCCACGATGAAGTTGTCCGGGTTGCGGTGGCCGTTCTCGTTCCTGCCGCACCGGGAGGTGAAGGTGCCGCCCGAGCCGCCGCGCCGGGTCCTGACGTCCTGGAAGTTCCGCTGGACCTGCCGGATGTCTATGAAGTCCTCGGGGAACGGCCCGAGGTCGGCGCACTCCTGCTCGTCCTGCGGGGGAGCGGGGGTCTGGCCGGGGGGAGCGTCCGTGGGCGCGTCGGCCGGCGGGGCATCGGTGGGCGCCTGAGTGGGCGCCTGAGTTGGGGCCTGCGTGGGCTGCCTGCGGCGGGAGTCGATGTTGTTCTGGGCGGTCTGCCGGTCGACGGACTCCTCGGGGGCGGCCGGTGGCGGCGTGGGAGCCGCCTGGATGAGGCTTCCGGCCGCGGGGGGCGCGTCGGCGGGCTGGTCCTGGGCGGGCTGGTCCTGCGCCGGCGGGTTCTGAGCCGGCTGATCTTGCGGGGGTTGGTCCTGTGCCGGTTGGTCCTGGGCGGGTTGGTCCTGGGCGGGTTGGTCCTGGGCCGGCGGATTCTCGGCCGGGGCGTCCTGCGTGGGGGGTGCCTGGTTCTGCTGGCTCCGCTGGTTCTGGCCCTGTTCGGCGGGATCGCAGTGGTCGGCGTAGGCGGGGGCCGTGCGCGCCGCCGTGAACGTGACGGTGGTGAGCGTGCCGGCGGCGAGCGCCAGCGCTGACAGGGGGATGAGCGAGCGTTTCATGCGTTTCAAGCGTGTTCTCTCCTCACAGGTGTGTCGAGAGCGGCTGTGACGGGCGGTGGCGAGGGCGCGGGGGGCTCCGGCAGGGTCGAGTAGTCGACCAGCCCCGTGCTCTCCAGCAGGGTCATGTGCTTCATGACCACCTCCACCGCCCGCTGGGCGAATGGCCGGACCAGGTCGTTGCGGGTGCCCGCGCGTACCGCGGCGACCACCGTGAAGACCTTGCCGTGGGCCTGCCGCAGCAGCCGGGCGAACAGCAGGTCGTACTCGGCGCCGGCGTTCACCGCCGCCAGTTGCGCCATCCAGGACTGCTGGTCGGCGTTGGGCTGGCTGGGCAGTGGCACGTTCAGCTTGGCGGCGAGGGCGCGAACCTCCTCGTCGAGCTTGAGGTGGTCGGTCATCAGATGCATGCCGACCTCCTTCACCCGCTTGCCCGCGGCCCGCTGCTGGGCCTGCTGGCCGCTGGGAATCTCCCAGAGCCCGGCCAGGCGGACCTTGACCAGCAGGTCGCGGTCGGCCGGTCCCAGGGGCCCCTGCGGGGTCTGGGTCCAGCCCTCGGTGGCCAGGGACGCGGTGCCGCCGGGTGGGGTGATCAGGACGACCGCCACCGCGGCGACCGCGATGAAGACCCCGAACAGCAGGGGTTCGCCGTTCTTGAAGCGGCGGAACAGTGATCTGAACATGGCCCGGTTCCGCTCTCAGATACCGGCCTTTACCAGGGCCTTCTCGGTGCCCGGCGCGGTGCCGAACGTGCCGTCCGGCCCGGGGAGGACCGGGTACGCCAGGAGGAGGACAGTTCCGACCGGCCACGGGATGTGCCGCACTGCCATGTCGTTTCCTTTCCCCGAGGCCCGCCGATGCGGGCGCACTTGGGGGGAGGTACGCGCTATCACCCGGGCAGGTTCATGGGAAGTGAGTAGATAGTTAGAAATGACCGGAGTTGCGGGAGTTGCAGACGTGACTGATAACGAAGGTGTAAAGATGTGCCCGTGCGTCGTCAACTCGACAGTCGGTTCGAGAGCACGGACACCGATGTTGTCCTGGTAGAGGACCTGTACCGGGAGTTCGGTGTCCCCTTGCTCCGTCATGTGCGCAAGGCCACAGGCAACGACCTGCAATGGGCGGAGGACGTCGTCCAGGAGACGCTCGTCCGAGCCTGGCGTAACGCAGAGAGGTTGCAACGAGAGCCGGGTCTGTTGTGGGCCTGGCTCCTCACCGTCGCCCGCCGTATCGTCATCGACGGTCGTCGCAGGCGAGGGACCAGACCACAGGAGGTCGAACCCGCCGACGCGAACGCTGTGCCGGTTCCCGACGGAGCCGATCGTGCGCTGGAGGCGATGATCGTCGCCGAGGCGTTGCGAGAACTGTCCCCAGAACACCGTGAAGTCATCGAGCAGACTTACCTACGGGACCGTACGATTAACGAGGCGGCGGAAATCCTCGGGATACCGCCGGGTACGGTCAAGTCCCGGCTCTACTACGGGATCCGGGCTCTCCGAAAGGTTCTGAAGGAGAGAGGTGTCGCGAGCTGATGTTCCCCTCCCCGCATCATGACGTGGCGGCGTACGCCCTCGGGGTGCTCGACGAAGAGGACCACGAGGCGTTCCAACGTCACCTCATGACATGCGAGGAGTGCCAGATCGAGCTCCGGGAACTGAGCGAGGTTCCCGGATTCCTCGATGTGGTCCGGCGGGACCGCTCCAACTCCATGGACGACGGTCGAACGTCACATTGACGTTTGGCCGGTTTTCGGGTGATATCAGTAACGGTGGTGTGCCCCGGTCAACGAGGATCGGAGCAAAGGGCCACTGGAGGTGTCGTGCCACGGGCCAAGCCCGATGGGCGGAGTGCGGGCCGGACGGCCCCGCCCGCCGGGCGAGGTGCAGGGAGCGAGACCCGACTCGCCCGGCTGCGCCGTAGCCTCGCCGAGGCGACCCTGTGGGATGATTGTCCTACCGCCATCTCCCAGGGAGAGTCCGTCGTCTCCGGCCCGGAGACCTTCCGTTCTCCGCGGGCGACGGTGAGAGATCTCGGCTCACATGACGAGCCGAGGCAACCGGCCGGAACCCCACCCACCCGTGACGAGACGGCCACCGTGTGGCGGGCGTTCCGCGCCCCGGGTCTCCGAACGGGGAGCGTGACCGGGAACGGGTGGCCCGAAGAGGGCGCCGCACACCGGAACGCGGGTGCGGAGACATCACTTTCTCCCTGGCGGGAATCATGAGTTTCAACATGGTTCCTCATCAAAATGTGCAAAACCCCTCACAAAGGAGTGAGAGCGACATGCCGCTCGACGAGGCCAAGGACGAGCTGCTGAGGAGTGCCGCCGAGACGTGCGCGCACACACCTGGCAGCGACCACGTGGGCGTGGAGGAGGCGCTCGCCTTTCTGCGGCTCTACTACCGGCATGTCGCCCCGGAGGACCTGCTGAGCCGGAACCCGGTCGATCTGTACGGCCCGGCGATCGCCCAGCGGCAGCTCGCCAGGGAGCGCCCCCAGGGCCGAGCCCTGGTCCGGGCCTACACGCCGAGCCTGGAAGAGCACGGCTGGGACCCCGGGTTCTCCATCGTGGAGATCGTCACCGATGACATGCCCTTCCTCGTCGACTCGGTGACGATGGAGCTCGACCGCCACGACATCGGCACCCACCTGGTCATCCACCCGCAGATGCGGGTGCGCAGGGACATGACCGGAAAGCTGCTCGGACGCGGCCAGGAGGACGTCACCGGGCAGATGCTCGCCGAGTCCTGGATGCACTTCGAGGTCGACAGGCAGGCCGACCCCGCCGTGCTCAGGTCGATAGAGGCCGAACTGCAGCGCGTCCTGGAGGACGTGCGCGGCGCCGTCGAGGACTTCGTCAAGATGCGTGCGCTCGCCCTGCGGACCGCCGAGGACATCTCGGCCAACCCGCCGCCCCTCGACCCCGCCGGGGTGGAGGACAGCCTGGAGCTGATGCGCTGGCTGGCCGACGGGCACTTCACCTTCCTGGGCTACCGCGAATACCGCCTGGAGGAGAGCGAGGAGGGCGACAGGCTGCACCCGATGCCCGGGACCGGGCTGGGCATCCTCCGCAACGACCGTGCCGACTCCGGCAGCTTCGCCGCGCTCCCTCCCGAGCTGCGCGCCAAGGCCCGCGAGAAACAGCAGATGCTGATCATCACCAAGGCCAACACCCGCGCCACGGTCCACCGGCCCGCCTACCTCGACTACGTGGGCGTCAAGCTCTTCGACGCCTCGGGCGAGGTCGTCGGTGAGCGGCGCTTCCTCGGCCTCTTCACCCATGTGGCCTACAGTGAGTCGATCTCGCGTGTCCCGGTGCTCCGGCGCAAGCTGGCCGAGGTGATCGTGCTCGCCGGCCTGACCGCGGACAGCCACGACGGCAAGGACCTCATCGAGATCCTGGAGACCTTCCCCAGGGACGAGCTCTTCCAGACCTCGGTGGAGCAGCTGCTGCCGATCGCGCTCGGCGTGCTCAGGCTCCGCGAGCGCAAGCAGGTCAAGGTCTTTCTCCGCCCTGACGACTACGGCCGTTACGTCTCGTGCATGATCTACCTTCCGCGCGACCGCTACACCACCAAGATCCGCGTCAAGATGCAGGACATCCTGCTCAGGGCGCTCGGCGGCACCTCCTTCGACTACAGCGCGATGATCGGCGAGTCGGCCCTCGCCCGGCTGCACGTGGTCGTGCGTGGCGAGCGCGGCAGGCCGCTGCACGCCGACGCGGTGAACGTCGAGGAACTGGAGGCGAGGCTGGCCGCCGCCACCAGGTCCTGGGAGGACGACCTGGTCACCGCGATCACCGAGCTGAGCCCCGAGGACGAGGCCCCCGGGCTCGTCCGCCGCTACGCCTCGGCGTTCCCCGAGGGGTACAAGGCCGACTTCCCCGCCCGGATGGCGGTCGCCGACCTGCGTCGCCTGGAGGCGCTGGCCGGCTCCTCCGACGAGATCGGGATGAACCTCTACGAGCCCTACGACGCCTCGGAGGGAGAGCGTCGCTTCAAGCTCTACCGCCTCGGCGCGCCCGTCTCCCTGTCGAGGGTGCTGCCGCTGCTCCAGCGGATGGGCGTGGAGGTGGTCGACGAGCGGCCGTACGAGATCGACCGCGACAACGACCCGGCGACCAAGGACGCCTGGATCTACGACTTCGGCCTGCGCTACACGCCCTCGCCCGAGGTGGACAGGGACGAGTTCAAGCGGCTCTTCCAGGACGCGTTCGGCGCCCTGTGGGCCGGGCGGGTGGAGAGCGACGGGTTCAACGGGCTGGTCCTGACCGCCGGTCTGACCTGGGAGCAGGCCGAGATCCTGCGCGTCTACGCCAGGTACCTGCGCCAGGCGGGCACCACGTTCAGCCAGGAGTACATCGAGCGGGTGCTGATGGGCAACGTGCGGCTCGCGCGGTTGCTGGTGCGCCTGTTCGAGGCCAGGCTCAACCCCCGGCGCCCGGCGGAGGTCCGCGCGGACCTGGCCGACGCGCTGCACGAGGAGATCCTCGCGGCCCTGGACGAGGTGGCCTCCCTGGACGAGGACCGGATCCTGCGGGCCTACCTGGAGATGATCGGGGCCACGCTCCGGACCAACTACTTCCAGCGGGTCGGCGGCGAGCGCAAGCCGTACGTCAGCCTGAAGCTGGACTCGCCGTCGATCAGCGTGCTGCCGCTGCCCCGGCCGAAGTTCGAGGTGTTCGTCTACTCGCCCCGGGTCGAGGGTGTTCACCTGCGGTTCGGCAAGGTCGCGCGGGGTGGGCTGCGCTGGTCGGACCGGATGGAGGACTTCCGCACCGAAGTGCTCGGGCTGGTGAAGGCGCAGATGGTGAAAAACACCGTCATCGTTCCCACCGGCTCCAAGGGTGGCTTTGTCGTCAAAAATCCGCCGAAGTCGGGATCGCGAGAGGACACCCTGGCCGAGGGCATCGCCTGCTACCGGATGTTCATCTCCGGGCTGCTCGACCTCACGGACAACCTCGTCGACGGCCAGGTCATCCCGCCCGCCGACGTGGTCAGGCACGACGAGGACGACACCTACCTGGTGGTCGCCGCGGACAAGGGCACCGCGACGTTCTCCGACATCGCCAACGCCGTGTCCAAGGAGTACGGCTTCTGGCTGGGCGACGCCTTCGCCTCCGGCGGCTCGATCGGCTACGACCACAAGGCCATGGGCATCACCGCCCGGGGCGCCTGGGAGTCGGTCAAGTACCACTTCCGCACGACCGGTGTCGACATCCAGAACACCGACTTCACCGTGGCCGGAATCGGCGACATGTCCGGTGACGTGTTCGGTAACGGCATGCTGCTCTCCCAGCACATCCGGCTGGTCGCGGCGTTCGACCACCGGCACGTCTTCGTCGACCCCCACCCGGACGTCGCCCGGAGCTACGCCGAGCGCGCCCGGCTGTTCGCGCTGCCCCGCAGCTCATGGGCCGACTACGACGCCTCGCTGATCTCCACCGGAGGCGGCGTCTGGCCCCGTACGGCCAAGTCGATCCCCATCTCCGCGCAGATGCGCGCCGCGCTCGGCCTCGACGACGACGTGATGTCGCTGGCCCCGGCCGACCTGATCAGCGCCATCCTGCGAGCCCCGGTCGACCTGCTGTGGAACGGCGGCATCGGCACCTACGTCAGGGCGGCGAGCGAGTCCAACGCCGACGTCGGCGACAAGGCCAACGACGGCCTGCGGGTCACCGCCGCCGAGCTGCGCTGCAAGGTGATCGGCGAGGGCGGCAACCTGGGCTTCACCCAGCTCGCCCGGATAGAGTTCGCGCTCAACGGCGGGCTGATCAACACCGACTTCATCGACAACTCCGCCGGTGTGGACACCTCCGACCACGAGGTCAACATCAAGATCCTCCTGGACCGGGCGATCCGGGAGGGGGATCTCACCGACAAGCGGCGCAACCAGCTCTTCCTCGACATGACCGGCGAGGTGGCCCAGCTGGTCCTGCGTGACAACTACGACCAGAACGTGGTTCTGGCCGCCGCCCGCGAGCAGGCGGCCGACATGCTGCACATCCACTCGCGCCAGCTGCGCAAGCTGGAGCGGGCCGGCCTGCTCAACCGGGAGCTGGAGTTCCTGCCGTCGGACAAGACGCTCGCCGAGCGCCGTCAGGCCGGGCTCGGACTCACCGCGCCGGAGTTCTCGGTGCTGCTGGCCTACACCAAGCTGGTGACCGACGCCGAGATCCTCGCCTCCGACCTGCCGGACGATCCCTACCTGACGTCCTGGCTGGTGTCCTACTTCCCTTCGGCACTGCGCAACGGGGAGGTTCGCGCCTACATGTACACCCACCCACTCCGGAGGGAGATCATCACCACCGGTGTGGTGAACGACCTGGTCAACTCCAGCGGGACCACCTTCATGTTCCGCCTCGGTGAGGAGAGCGGCGCGTCCACTCCCGACATCGCCCGCGCCTACCTGGTGACGCGCGAGGTCTTTGACCTGCCCAGCCTCTGGCGCCAGATCGAGGAGCTGGACAACAAGGTCGACACCTCCGCCCAGATCGCCATGGAGCTGGAGGCCCGCAAGCTCGTCGAGCGGGGCACCAGGTGGCTGCTGGGCAACCGGCGCCCGCCGCTGGACCTGGCCTCCACGGTCGACTTCTTCGCCAAGAGCATGAACGGCCTGCTGCCGCACCTGCCCAAGCTGCTGACCGGGGCCGACCTGGTCGCGTTCGAGGAGCGGCGCGACGGTTTCGTCTCCCGGGGCGCCCCCGCCGAGCTGGCCGAGCGCGTCGCCGCGATGGTGCCCGCCTACTCCACGTTCGATCTGGTCGAGGTGGCCGCGCGCACCGACAGGCCGGTGCACGACGTCGCCGAGGTCTACTTCGACCTCGCCGACCGGCTTCAGCTCTCCAGGCTGCGCGAGCGCGTCATCGCGCTGCCCAGGGACAGCCGCTGGAACTCCATGGCGCGGGCCGCGCTCCGCGACGACCTCTACGCCGCGCACGCGGCGCTCACCCACAACGTCCTGGTGCACAGCACGCCGGGGCTGTCGCCCGAGGAGCGCCTGGCGCGCTGGGCCGAGGCCAACTCGGCCGCGGTCTCGCGGGCGAAGCAGACCCTGTCGGAGATCTGGGAGAGCGACAACTTCGACCTCGCGACCCTGTCGGTGGCGCTGCGCGCGATCCGCACGCTGGCGGCCACCGTCAACCTCCCGCACGCCGAGGCGTGAGCCGCCCGCCCGGGTCCCTCGCGGGGGACCCGGGCGGACCGGTCAGCTCACGATGACCTTCGTGAGGCCGCCCAGGTAGCCGATGACCCTGGCGGGCCGGCCGCTGTCCTTGGCCGGGACCGTGCTCACGTACAGCTGCGTCTCCACGGTGCGCAGTTCCTCACGGATGAAGCTCTCGGTCGTCAGCTTCCTGGCGTCCGGCGGGATACGGGCGTCCGACGCGCACGGATCGATCTTGACGCTCCTGGTCGTCGTCCTGATCAGCGAGTAGACGACCAGCGCGCCGCCGTCGGTGGTGCGCAACGCGTGCACCGGGTAGCTGCTCGCGGCGAAGATCGAGTCGTAGCCCAGGCACGCGCTCTTCCCGTCCCTGCGCCGCTTCGCGATCTCGTCGGCGAAGCCGGTCGTGTGCGGGCTCTTCTCGATCAGCCCGGCCGCGAACCCCCGCTCGCCCTCCTCGGCCGAGGTCGCGTGCAGCGGGGCCATGAGCCGCGGGCTGATCGCCACGGTCGCGTCATCCTCGCCCAGCGACGTCGCGTACCCGTCGGCGTCCTTGGTGATCTCGGGGGGCCGGGTGCCCTCATCGAGCAGCGAGGTCGAGCTGAGCCGCCAATCCTCCCCGGGTGACCGCATGAGGGTCAGCACGGCGGTGCGGACCCCGCCGGAGGGCTCCCTGCGATCCACGATCGCGGCGAACCAGAGGGGACCGTCCTGCCCGCGCGGGACCAGCAGCTCGGGGGTGCCCCACGTGTACGAGGGGAGTGCCCCGGTGGAGCCGTTGAAGGCCGCCACCGTGAGGGCCTCCTGCCCGTCGCGGGTCTGCTCCCGCATGAGCCTGCGGTCGGCGTCCAGGTGCGGCGTCGCCGCACCCAGCACCCCGTCGGCGCCCAGGACGCCGGCCAGGGCCTTCGCCGCCTCGTCGAGCGTGACCGGAGGCGCTGGGAGCGACGGCGCCGTCGTGGGGCGGGCGGCCGACGTGTCACCGGCCGGAGATCCCGACGGGCTCCGCCCCGGCCGCGCGTCACCGGAGACGGAACGGGGATCGGAACACGCCGCGGTCGCGGCGGCCAGTGCCAGCGCGAGCGCGAGCACGCCCCTTCGCCTGCGTCCGCGCACGTCCACCTCCCGATGCTCCCCGATGCGGGCCATGCTAGCCATGGTGGGGGAGAGTGCCGTACACGATCGGGTGCGAAGGTCGCGTACCCTTTACAGACGTGGCACTCATCGATCCGGCAGAACAGATCAACGAGCTTACCGGGACGCTGAACAGCATCCAGGACGTGCTCGACCTCGGCGCGATTCGCAAGCAGATCGAGGAGCTGGAGGATCAGGCCGCCGCGCCGGACCTGTGGAACGACCAGGAGCGCGCACAGAAGGTCACCAGCAAGCTCTCCTACCTCCAGGGCGAGGTCAACAGGGTCGAGTCGCTGGTGCGGCGGCTGGACGACCTCTCAGTCCTGTACGAGCTGGCCGCCTCCGAGGAAGACGAGGACACCCAGCAGGAGGCCGACCGCGAGCTGGCGTCCCTGAAGAGCGACATCGGCGCGCTGGAGGTCCGCACCCTGCTGTCCGGCGAGTACGACGCCCGTGAGGCGGTCGTCACCATCCAGTCCCAGGCCGGTGGCGTGGACGCCGCCGACTGGGCCCAGATGCTCCAGCGGATGTACCTGCGGTGGGCCGAGCGCAAGGGCTACCCGACGGACATCTACGAGACCTCCTACGCGGAGGAGGCCGGGATCAAGTCGACGACCTTCACGGTCAAGGCGCCGTACGCGTACGGCACCCTCCGCGGCGAGCACGGCACGCACCGCCTGGTCCGCATCAGCCCGTTCGACAACCAGGGCCGCCGGCAGACCTCCTTCGCGGGCGTCGACGTGGTGCCGGTCGTCGAGACGACGGACCACATCGACATCAACGAGGACGATCTGCGCGTCGACGTCTACCGCTCCTCGGGCCCCGGCGGCCAGGGCGTCAACACGACCGACTCCGCGGTCCGGCTGACCCACCTGCCCACCGGCATCGTGGTCTCCTGCCAGAACGAGCGCTCGCAGCTGCAGAACAAGGCGACCGCGATGGCGGTCCTGCAGTCCAAGCTGCTGGAGCGCAAGCGGCAGGAGGAGGCGGCGGCGCTGAACGAGATCCGGGGCGAGTCGACCACGTCGTGGGGCACCCAGATCCGCAACTACGTGCTGCACCCGTACCAGATCGTCAAGGACCTGCGGACGGGCGCCGAGGCGGGCAACCCGAGCGCGGTGCTCGACGGAGACCTGGACGGCTTCATCGAGGCCGAGATCCGCTGGACCCGCCGCCAGGAGGCGGGCGTCGAGGGCGGGTAGGCCGCGTGCTCGCCTCACGGGCGCCTGGGCGTCCGTGAGGCCGTGTCCCCCCCGGGGACGCCGTCAGGTCCCGCTGAGGTGTCTCAGGGCCAGGGTGAGGAAGAAGAGCACGATCAGCACCAGGGCAATGAACGCGGGGGTCATGCCGCCGAGGCCGTGGTGGTGCTGAGCGCGGTACGCGCGGCAGCGAGGGCAGCGGCCCTCGGCCACGGGGTGAGCACACCCCGCGCAGACCAGGTCTTCACAGCTCATGCCGTCCTCCCTCTTCGAGGTCAGAACCACTTTATCCGGTCGTTACCGGGCGCCGAATCGTTTTGTTTCCGTTATGGACGTTCCATGCCAGTCTTCCCCCTAGACTGGGCTCCGGCCAACCGGAACGTCGATCAAGCGTAAATGACCGGCGCCCCCCGACCGGCGAGAGGTGGAAGTGGCCCTCTGCCACTCCTGCGACCGTCCTACCCCCTAGACTGGCATGCCGTGATGCGCCCGTGATCCATTTTGATAATGTCACCAAGGTCTACGCGAACCAGAACCGGCCCGCGCTGGACCACGTCAGCGTCGATGTCGACAAGGGCGAGTTCGTGTTCCTCGTTGGCCCCTCGGGGTCCGGGAAATCGACCTTTCTCCGCCTGGTCCTGAAGGAGGAGCGCCCCAACTCGGGCGCGATCCACGTGGCCGGCAAGGACCTCGCCCGACTGTCCAACTTCAAGATCCCGCACCTGCGCCGCCGGATCGGTTGTGTCTTCCAGGACTTCCGGCTGCTCCCGAACAAGAACGTGTATGAAAATGTCGCGTTCGCTCTGGAGGTGATCGGCAAGCCACGGCGTTTCATCCGTAAGGTGGTCCCCGAGGTCGTCGAGCTCGTCGGCCTTGAAGGCAAGGCACACCGAATGCCCGACGAGCTGTCCGGTGGCGAGCAGCAGCGGGTCGCGATGGCCCGGGCGTTCGTCAACCGGCCGATGATCCTGCTGGCCGACGAGCCGACCGGAAACATCGACCCCGCGACGAGCATCGGCATCATGAAGGTGCTCGACCGGATCAACCGGACCGGCACCACGGTCGTCATGGCCACGCACGACGCGGCCATCGTCGACTCCATGCGCAAGCGGGTGGTGGAACTGGAGGACGGCAAGATCGTCCGTGACCAGTCGCGGGGCGTGTACGGCCAGGCGTACTGACACCAGGACCGGAAAGAGCGACAGGAAGAGCATGCGGGCAAACTTCATCTTCTCCGAGGTCTGGATCGGCCTCCGCCGCAACCTCACGATGACCATCGCGGTCATCGTGACCGTGGCGATCGGCATGGCGTTGCTGGGCGTCGGTCTGATGATCAACTCCCAGATCTCCAGCATGAAGGACTTCTGGGCGGACAAGGTCGAGGTCTCGGTCTTCCTGTGCAAGAAGAACGACCCCTTCCCGCAGTGCAAGGGCAGTGGCGGTGTCAACGCCCAGGAGCAGGCCGAGTTGAAGGCGACCATCGAGGCCATGCCGCAGGTCGAGCAGGTCACCGTGGAGAACGCGGCCGAGGCCTACAAGAACTTCCGGGACCAGAACGCCAACAACACGGTGCTGCTCTCCGCCATCCAGGTCGAGGACATGCCCGAGTCGCTGCGGGTCAAGCTCAAGGACCCGGAGGCCTACGGGCCGGTGATCGAGGCGGTCAAGGGCGCCCCGGGAGTCTCCAACGTGGTCAACCAGAAGGAACTCCTGGAGAAGTTCTTCGGGCTGCTGGAGAAGCTCCGCTGGGCCGCCCTCATCGTGGCGATCATCCTGGTCTTCGCGGCCACCCTGCTGATCGGCAACACCGTCAGGCTCTCGGCGTACAACCGCAGGCGTGAGACCGGCATCATGCGCCTGGTGGGCGCCTCCAACCTCTACATCCAGCTCCCGTTCGTGATGGAGGGCGTCATCGCCGGCCTGATCGGTGGTGTGGTGTCCGCGGTGATGCTGATCGTCAGCAAGGTCTTCCTCTTCGACGGGGTGCAGCTCTACCTCTCTCCCAACAGCCAGCTCTCCTGGGAGACGGTCGCCTCGGTGATCAGTCTCACCATGGTCATCGGTGTGTTCATCTGTGTGCTGGCCTCCTTCGTCACGCTCCGCCGCTACCTGCGGGTGTGACGCCCCCGTGCCCCTCCAGGACCGTCGCGCGGGCGCCCGGCGCC